>NZ_CEYLVT010000037.1:36202-43371 GCF_982860115.1 Moorena sp. | reverse complement strand
GGGTATGAATATGAACTTTTCGAGGTTCGTCCGGCTTGTGTGCGCCTTCATGTATATATATTAAGCAATATATTTAGTTTTGTAAAGGTGTTTGAGAGTAATTACCCCTCAGGTTATTAAATAATGTAAATAAGTAAGACTTATATAAACTAATTATTGACATTTTTTTATAAACGTGGTATAAAGAGGGCTAAAAAATTGAGATTTACCTGATATACCAGGAAACGCTACATTTATATATTTATTTATACTTTCTTAATATTTTGGCTTTTTCAGAAATCAGAAGTGCCCTGTTTTCCCTTGACTGTGACTGTCCCTATTGAAATTGGTTGACTAGATTACATTGCTGGAGTTATTGATTTAGTTAAATGGGCCAGCGTCAATGTATCAAATTATACCGAACTTCCTCAAAAAATCTACTATGTTCAATGAATTATGATGAAACCTCATACACCTTAGACAAATCATGCGGATTGAGCAGTTGCAGGCATTTCTGGCAGTCACCCAGACGGGTAATTTTGGACAAGCGGCACAAAAATGCGGCGTAACACAATCGACTATCAGTAGACAAATTCAGTCTCTCGAAAGTCATCTGGGTATGCCACTGTTTCATCGCACTGCTCACGCCAAGTTGACTCTTGCAGGGGAACAGCTGTTACCCCGTGCTCGTAAAATCTGTCAAGAGTGGCAAACGGCTACCCAAGAATTAGCAGATTTGATCGCAGGTAAGCAGCCAGAATTGTGTGTAGCAGCAATCCAATCAGTCTGCGCTCACTATTTGCCACCGATCTTAAGGCAATTTTGTCGAGCCTATCCTCAAGTGCAGTTACGAGTAACGGCCCTCGGAAGCGATCGCTCTTTGAAGGTACTGCGAGATGGTCTAGTGGATGTGGCAATTGTGATGAACAATCGCTTTTTGACCACTAGTTCAGAGATGGTAGTTGAGGTACTCTATGAAGAGCCCATCGAAGTCCTGATGGCATCAGACCATCCCTTAGTCAACTATCAACCAGTGCCCTGGTCAGAACTGATTAAATACCCACAAGCAGTCTTTAAAAGTGGCTACGGTATGCAACGTTTAGTACAGCAGCAGTTTGCCCGCCTAGGGGCTAATTTGCGGGCAGTTATGGAGTTAAATACCCTAGAAGCATTCCAAGGAGTAGTGCGCCAAGGAGAATTGATTGCCCTATTGCCCAAATCAGCCCTGATCAATGTACAGCAAGACTCTACTCTGGCTGTGCGTACCCTAGAAAAACTACCAGAATCCCTGGCTAGCTCCAACAAACTAGTGGGTAGCGTCTCTGCCTTGGATTCCAAGTGGACTCGTCAGGTGGTCTTGGTCACGACTCGCGATCGCTTAGAGATTCCACCAATTCAGCATTTTTGTAAACTGGTGCGTCAGCTGGACATGCCAACAGTTCAGGCTTGGAACGTCCAGCTGCCAGCCCTTGCTCAAGCTTGATCACTGTTTCCAGCTTTGGACTAATCGCCGATGAGTAATGCCTTCAGGGAATTATTAAAGAAAGTGGGCAGTGGTGTCCACACTGGGAAAGCCTTAACTCGTGAAGAAGCCACCACGGCAACCCGCCTCATGTTGACACAAGAGGCTACACCAGCGCAAATTGGAGCATTTATGATTGCCCACCGCATCAAACGACCGACCAGTGAAGAACTGGCAGGGATGTTGGATGCTTATGACCAACTTGGACCAAGGTTAAAACCCTGGGACATCAACCATGGGCAAGATGCCTCTCGCTCACTTTCGTCTTCTCCATCCCTGGGGATTACGGTGTTAGGAACACCCTATGATGGACGAAACCGTACTGCACCAGTCACACCCCTGACCGCCTTAGTCTTAGCTACTGCTGGCGTACCTGTGGTCATGCATGGCGGAGATTGTATGCCAACTAAGTATGGAGTCCCCTTGATTGAGATTTGGCAGGGAATGGGAATGGATTTTTCCCAACTGTCTGTGCCCCAGGTCCAACAAGTATTGGAGACCACTGGCTTAGGATTTATCTATTTACCCCAGCATTTTCCCCAAGCTCATCAGTTAGTTTCCTACCGCGACCAAATCGGTAAACGTCCACCGATAGCAACCATGGAACTCCTGTGGTCTGCCTATAGGTCTGCCGATCAAAGACAGACTCATCATGTTGCCGGGTATGTTCATCCACCTACAGAAAATCTGTTTAGACAGACATGTCAGCTGCGTCTGGTCAAGAATTTTACCTTTGTCAAAGGCTTAGAGGGTAGCTGTGACCTACCACGCGATCGCACTGCCATCATAGCCATTAGTGAACCATCATCCAAAGGGTTTGAACGTCTGCTACTCCATCCGAGTGAATACGGTTTGGCTGGCAAGGAGGTACCGTTTGAGTCAACCACTACACTGCTGGCACAGTACCAGGAAATCCTAAAGGGTAAATCCAACCCATTGATGCCAGCCGCTATCTGGAATGGTGGGTTTTATCTGTGGCGTTGTGGTATTTGCCAAGATTTAACAGCAGGTCTGGCCAAGGCTGAAGATTTATTCACCAGTGGTAATGTGGATCAAAAATTTAACGAAATTGTTGATTACTTACACAAGGTTAAATAAACAGAAGGTAAGTATATGCGCTACGCGCACGCTGCGCGAACAGCTATCAGCGTGTCGCGTATCAGCTAATGAGTCACAGGCTATAAGCCTGTGCCACGCTACTTGATGTGCTATCAGCTATCAGCTAATGAGTCCCAGCGTCGTTCGCACAGCGTGGCCATTCGCGTAGCGTGGCCAAAGGCCAAGGCCAAAGCCTGTGACTCATTAGCTGATGTGCTTATGAGCATAGGGCAAGCTACACCGAACAGCTTTTGAATAAAATCGGTAAGCATTGGAATAATGCTGCAGTGTTGTCACAGGACTTGTGGCCTGTCTCATAAAGCTGACTGCTGACTGCTGAGTGCTGTTCGCGCAGCGTGCGCGTAGCGCATATGCTTACAATACTCAACCAAATTACTGAACCAAGGTTCTTGCCGGAGGTGGCGCAAAGGTCGGAGACAATTCGGAGGGATATTGATCAACAGAAATACAAGTGTTTAGAGCCTTGTCAGGGCTAGCAACATTGGCACTATTCAAGCCAATAACACATTCAGAAAATTGCTCTGGCAGGAGGCTACGACGGCAGTGCTCCAGCACTGAGTTAGCATTTATGTTTTCAATCTGATTGTCAATATCAACCACACACCTAGCCAATTCCAAAGGTCGTCGGACTCGTGTACAAGCACCTAACGCTTTTTGGCCTGCTAATGAGGTCAGTACCTTAATTTTCAGTACACAAAACGATAAATCCTCAGGTTGTAGTGCCTCTGAACAAGCTTGTGATGCGATTTCTGAAGTGATATTGGCCGCTTTAAGATCTTTGGCACACAAACCAACTTGATTCGCAGCAGTGGCAGAACCATTAGGAATCCCTAGGGTGACTAGGCCAGCGATTGCCAACTGAGTAGTACAAAATTTCAATAAAGATGTATGTCTAAACCTACTTTGCTGCTTCATAACTAGTCTTAGTCGATAAAATTTTATAAGCTACCAATTATAAACGCTCAATTATAAACAATCAAGGTATTGATTATGTTAGACGTTGATGAGCGTTCCGTGGTCAATCCATGACTAACTACCAATTAACCTAGCTCATTTTTCACAAGTTGTTATGATAGTCGATATTTTAAACCCCATTACTGACAATTAATCATTCTTTGTAAGCTATCCCTAAGGAATATCGAATCTGTTTATACCTATGCCTATGCAATTCTACCAGTTTTTAAGTCAAACAGTTCGCTCACTTTACTCTAATAGGCAGGTGAGTATGATCCTAATGCTAATGGCATTGTGTGTCAGCTGCTCCCCAAAAGAATCCCCTGACCTTGAGTTAGAACTAAGTGTGAAACCGGCCCGTCGTCCTGGTGCCTATACTGTATCCGGTACTAGTAATCTACCTGACCAAAGTCAAATTGCTGTAGCTGCTATTCGCTATTTGCGTCCGACACAACAGCCTTTATTTGGTTCTAACCCCCTAGGCACCTATTCGATTTTGGATCGCCAAGTTGTTGAAGTAAACGAGCAGGGTCAATGGCAAGCTAGGCTTAACCTATGGGAGGTGGCACCAGATGGTCGCCTTCAGGAAGCTTGGCAAATCAATCAATCACAAGGACGATTCTCGGTTAGCCCCAATAATAGTGTCTCTTTCGTAGCCACCTATGAGCCCTATGGTCACTTAGGAACGGCTGAAGAGCAACAGCCGCAGATTCCCAAGATGGAAGGTGACCTCGTCCGATTTAATAATGATGGTCAACCTTACGTCAAGGCAAGTTCCACCCTACTGATAGCGCTACCTAGTGGCAGGAAATCAGTACCTAGCATTAGGGCAGCAGAACGCAATGGTGGCTGGGGAAACCGCTCAGAACTTAGACCCCAAACATCGGTTAGTGGTAGTATTAGCCCACAAACCAATTTAAAAAATCAAAGCAATACTCCACTCTCGCCGTCAGAGTTTTTCCGATAAGACAAAACTTTTATCTTAGTTTATTGTTAATGGTCATGGTTCATGGTTGGTCACTATCAAGCCTGAACCATGAATAATACTCAGAATAATATTCAGAATAATACTCAGCCAAACTGTGAACCCTTTTACTGAAATACCTTAACAGTTTTATTTAATGAGCCCTATGATCGCGTTTTTTTGGCGCTTTTTGTGAAAAGGATCAAGGTGATACCAATCGTAACAATCCAGTAATTAGCTAATCCCAAATTAATCCATCGATAAATCGAGGTTATAATTGTGAATTCGGAAGGCAAAAATGGTCAAATAAATTCCGCAATTTTGGCTAATTACCAACAGTAAACTATCTATACCTAACTCTCTGGAGTCAATTCCAGTAGATGCTTTTTAGCTTATGCTTGGACAAGGATGCACCCTAATCGTCTAACAACTTCTCTTAAACCTTCCTAACCCTTTACAGACCAGGACTTAAGAAGTTGTTTGGATGGGCGATTCCCTACAGGTACCTCAATCCCTCGACTTTTCTGTGTGCCATCAAGGGCAGATTGTAAAGAAGCCATCTGAGACATAATTGTTTGAAGTTGAGTGTTTAGTTGCTCCAGCTGCTCCGGTTTTGGTGAACTTACCTGGATAGGTGGGGTGACTACAGGTTTTGTGCGCACAAAACCTAGAAACGTTTGTGCTGAGGCAAACTTCTGGGTTACATCCTCTACAGACCTTGTAGCGGTTGTGATAGCAGGCTCTTCAACAAAATCCGACCTAGTCACTATAGTTTGAAAGACTGGCTGGAATTCAAGGTTGTTATCCTGAGTTTCCGTAAGGTTTTCTGTAAGGTTTTCTGTAAGGTTTTCTATAACTTTGTCGGTAAGGTTTTCCGTAACGTTTTCTGTAAGGTTTTCTGTAACTGTTCTCTGGCTTTCTGCCTCATCTATAAAATCAGTGAGTCCAGACGCTGCCAAACTCGACAAAGAAAGCTTAAGGTCTTCTAATTCTTTTTCTTTTGACTGGATATCCTCAGCTAGAGTGGAAACTTTGTCCTGAGTTTGAGAAAATTTATGGGCAGAGTGTTGCCACCCTGAAATTGCCAAACTGGCTACACCGACTCCCAAACTTAAGGCTCCAACCAACCCTAGATAAGGGGGAGCAAGATCCTTAATTTCACCATCCATCCACTGTTCTCCCTGAATGCGAATGGAGACTGGTTGTGAGCCAAAAATTGCTACTGGTAAGGACAGTACTGACAATACCGCTGCTGCAAGAAGAACGGGTTTGAAAAGGAATTTATTCAGAGGAGAGCCTGACATGTTTTATAGTTAACTGTTAAAACTACTCGTGTTACTATGTACCTCAAGGGCTTTGAGAGAAATTCCGCACGGTACGGTTTTTTGACTCTGTCTAGCATCTTGAGGTGCGCTTTCCGTAGTTACTAGGACAAACTACATGCTTTGAGTACCTGCTGCACTTTTTGCTTCTACTAAAGTTAACCACGTGTATCAGTGATTTTCCGTAAATTACTTATGAATAGTCCCACCAGATTGTAAATTTTGTGTGAAGTCTTTACAAAGGTTAGCTTACATAGGCCATTTTTCCAGCCAAAATGGCGGCAATCAGCAGCCAAAACCCGATTTATTATCCCAACTACTCCGGATGAAACCGCTCTAGTTAGCCACAAAGCCAGTTTCAGCCAGCTTTTATAGGTAGATCCTAGTGGGAAAGTCTAATCCCTGGAATCGGGCTCCTGTAGGTAAAAATCACTAATACCAACATTGCTGTGTCACAGGTGAACACCCTGATCACGAATAGGGTAAGGCCATTGACGGTAATTTAGATAACAATTTAGAACTATAGTGATGGTGGTATTATGCCATCACCAAGACTACATGCGATCGCTAACTTGGCAGTGGCACTCTTGTTGCGCAAAACTTAAACCTTACTTACTTATACTGAACACGATAGCAGTTCTCAATTAAGTTGAGATACCTCGCCCTCAGGGTTTTAGACATTAGGGAGTAGGGAGTAGGCTTTCAAGGAAACTTTGGATCAGGTAACAGAAACATTTCTTAACCTTTATTGGGACTGCTATAGGGTTTATACATGAGATGTAAACTTGTGTGGTCTTTTTTTATTGGACAATCAAACTCCGGATCTGTTTCCCCTCTAGGATGCATGCCTCTTTCCTGTTGCCTCTTGCATCAGGGAGTCTGTTCACGACTCAAATATAAACCATAAATATCTCATAAGTATAATAAATGCAATATACCTGAGTTAGAGATAATCAACGTTATCTCTAACTCAGGAGCTAGAACTGAGGAGTTAGAACTCAGAAGAAATTATTTACCAGTTAATTGGCAATTGATCAAAGTTTGATCAGCAATAAAATTCTGTATTAAAATTCTTTATTCTGTCTTGATGCAGTTGCTAATGAGCAGAGGCTGTGTTATCAAAAAACCTTCGAGTAAGACATAACCGCAGGATGGGGGAGCCTGGTTTTGTTGAACTTAAAATTATTACTCACAACCGTTCGGCGCTCATTGGCTCCCACCGTTGCTTAATAATCGAATGATTTGAACAGTTTTGTGGAATGGGCATCTTGCCCGAACGGGCATCTTGTGGGTGGAATGGGCATCTTGC
>NZ_CEYLVT010000037.1:0-36102 GCF_982860115.1 Moorena sp. | reverse complement strand
GCATCTTGTGGGTGGAATGGGCATCTTGCCCGAACGGGCATCTTGTGGGTGGAATAGGCATCTTGCCCGAACGGGCATCTTGTGGGTGGAATGGGCATCTTGCCCGAACGGGCATCTTGTGGGTGGAATGGGCATTTTGCCCGAACGGGCATCTTGTGGAATGGGCATCTTGCCCGAACGGGCATCTTGTGGAATGGGCATCTTGCCCGTTCGGCGATCTTTTCGCGCGGGCAGGATGCCCACCCCACTCATATTCATTCTTTGGATCAGCAACCCCGTTCTCTATTCCGTTTACGCAGCCTTATCAACTAACGTTTCATCAATCGCTGTCATCAACAAATCATTTACAGATATCCCCAATGCTTTGGCCATAGAAGCAATCACACTTTTAGGAGAAAAAGAACAATACAACCCTGCTTCTAGAAACCAAGGTTGCCCCTGTGGGTCGATACGGAAGTCAAAAAGACTGTAGTGGCGACAGCCCAACGCCTGATGACACCTCTTGGCTACTTCCTGAACTGGCTCTGTTAAAGGGTCACTAGGGTCTACCATCCAAGCCTTAACACCATCCTTAGCAGTCAAACTCAAGTCGCCATCTTCTGTTCGTTTTAGTTTATCCTCATAGTTGCGAATCGGGTGGTCATGGGAATTCACCAGATACTCTTCCAGGGGTAAACCCACTAACTCGCCGTCCTTGACAACGATTCCACATCTGACTTCTCTACCCAGTTCAATGTACTCTTCCACTAAGACCTCATCTGAATGTTCAAATGCTGTTTTCAGGGCAGTGTCATAGTCAGCGACATTTTTGATTAAAGCTACTCCGCAAGAATTATCAGAACTAGCAGGTTTGATCACTACTGGCGGCTTAATGGTGGGAATGTCTCCCTGGCGAAGTAGTTCTCCAAAAGGTACTTTAACTCCTGCCGCTGCCACAATCGCTTTAGCTCTGGCTTTATGGGCAGTTAGTGCCATCAAATCTGGGGTATTGCCCACATAGGGAATATTAAGCAAGTCCAATAGGGCACGGTATTCAGTCATGCCAGGAATGCAAAACATTTGTGGCAGCACTAGGTCAATACTTTGTGCTGTTATGAACTTTACAGCCTCAGAGAGGGACATGGGTTTGGCTGCGGCGATGTCTTCGCTACTGAGGGATGAGGGAAACCGCCATTGGCGATCGGGGGTGATGTAGGCAATATGAAATTCGTAGAGGGCAGGATTTGTCGTTGCGGCAATACAGTCTTGAGCGTAAAGGCGTGACAAATCGCAGTAAAAGTCATTGTCTGCAGAGCCAACTAAATGAAGAATGCGAAGTACTGACATAAATAATCTACTCTTATAAAGAACTAAACTAAACAACTAAAAACCCAATTATTTAGGATGTTTCAAAAACTGAGCAATTCCATAGACGGCTATTCCTGCAGCCATACCTGGAAGCACTTCATAAATAGCACTGGACAAATCAAGTCCTAAATTCCAAATCAAAGCTGTAGCAATCCCAATTCCCATCATTGCGATCGCTGTGATGAGATTAACAGGTCGCTGCCAAACTCTCAAGATTAATAAAGGGCCCAAACCTGAAGCCAAAGCCGACCAAGAAAAAGTCACTAAAGCAAAGACATTGTTATTGCCAAGTAGGGCGATTACCAAAACTACTGCTGTTAAGCAGGTGCACAAAATTAATTACACATTTTGCAAAACTCAAAGCCTTACGATGTAAGGGTTACAGAGATTCGTAGTAGGAAATTAATTTTGTTTAGGTGCTTACAGTTAGGGTTCCTACCTTTGCGAATTTGTAAGATTTAGCTGCAGCCGGAAAAATATCTTGGGTTAGGGCAGCTGAACAAGAGAGTATTTGAGAATCTGCTGTGGACATAGTGGCAGAAAACAGCCCAGCAAGCATCAATCCCACTAAAACTACTGGTAACAATTTCAACGATAGGTAAGGAAGTGCCAATTCTGGATCCCCCGAAGCCAACAAATCCGGCATCAGCACTCGCCCTGTTAAGCCAATACCCATAGCCGATATCGAGGTTACTAACCCCAAAGCAGCTTTGAGATTTCTGGCAAAAGCAATGTTGTCCGCTGAGTCAATCGCCATAGCGCGCACCATAATGTGGGGTTGTCCCACCACACCAAAACCAGCTACTACCCAACCAATAAAGAAAGGCGCAAATCCCCACGGTTGCTGAGAAGAATTCCAGTTGATTAAAGCTGGATCAATGCCTGCCAAAGATTGCCACAGTTGCTCGGTTCCACCACAACTCGCAACCGCCACCACTAACAACACTAACAAGGAACCGATCATGATTATTGCTTGTAGAGCATCGGTCCAAATTGAGGCGCGAATTCCCCCAGAAAAGCAGTAAATGACGACAATTACTGCTCCTATAATGATGCCTAAATTATAGTTCCATCCGAACACAGCATTGAGTGCTTTGCTTCCTGCTACCAGTTGGGCTGCGGCGTAAGAACCTAGAAATACAATAGTAATTATAGCAGAGATAATAGCAATGAAACGGGATCCTTTCATATTTTGACTGAGAAAGGAGGAGACAGTATCTGAAGCGGTTTCCTCAGAGAGCTGTCTCAACCGTTTGAAAATAAAATACCAAGCAAGATAGTCGCCAATTGCCCAACCAATCGTCAGCCAGAGAGAGGAAATCCCTATTTTGTAGGCAAAACCTACTTGACCGATGAATAATAAACCACTTTGACCAGTTGCCATTGCTGATAGTGCTGTCAGCCAAGGGTTGACATTGCGACTAGCCAGTAAATAATCGGTAGTGGTATTTTGTTTGCGGGTTGCCGAGTAAATGCCCACTGCTGTAAATAACAGCAGGAAGATGATAAACGTGAGTGCAATCCCAACTTGTTTAGGCATTATGTTTGTTTAGGGGTTAATGAGCGATTGCTAGGGATGGTTAATCTTATTGACTAAATCTATGCTCATTTGATTATATGGCACTACAAATGTTTAATGTTAATACTTCGATGTTTCTAATATCAAATTTTGATAGATGCAGTAGTTAAACTCAATTATTAGCAGATTCAATTGCAGGTTTAATAGCCGATCTGCTAGAAATCGCCAAAAACATTCCTACTAATATCACCACAAAGCTGACTAAGGCTAAAAAACTAAGAGGTTCTGATAAAATCGCCCAACCTTCCAGGGCACTAAAAACAGGAACAATCAACCCAACTAGGCTAGCAAACCCTGAAGATATCTTTTTGAGGCAATAAGTCCAAAGTCCTATACCCAACATTTGACCAACGACGGCTAGGGCGATTACTGAAAACCATCCAGTTACGGAACTAGGAAAAAGTTGCTCTTTCGCAAAGACAGTAACAGGCAATAGCAACAGAAAACTGGTTGTTGAAGACCAAGTCATAATTGTCACAGAGTTAAACTTAGTGCGAAGTTGCTCTGCGATTAATGGGTGTACCCCAAAAAATATTGCTGAGAGTAAGGCGGCGAAATCCCCTAGTAGTTGTGGGCCTATTCTAAATGACAACAGGGCATTTATTTCTAGTAACGCCATTCCAGCGAACGCAACCAACATACCCAGGATAAATCGACGGTCAAAGAGCTTACCAAAAGCTAGCCACCCTCCTAAGATAGTAAATATCGGAATGAAATTATGAATAATGCTAGAGTTAGCAACGCTGGTCTGGGTTAAAGACCAAGTCCAACATATTGTACCCATCGCTAAAAGCAAACCATCGGCAATCAGTAGCCTTGTTTCTGATCCCAGATGAGTTTTGTTTTTTTCAGGTTCAGCGTCCTGCTTGTGCTGACCCGCATTTAACCAGCTATTCAGTATTACAAAGGCAACAGCCGCAATCCAAAAACGATTAAATGCCGTAGCATTTGGTCCTATTTCTAATTCACTCAAACGGATAAAGATTGGTGATAAAGATAGACAGATTAGGCTACCTAATAATGCAGCTAAAGAATCTATTGGAAATGAATAGAGGTACTGTATCCGTGATAATTTACCTTGAGCATTCATCTTTTTTAGAAATATTTATTAAAAATAAATAGCATAAAAAATAAAAAATGTAGCTATTTATAATAGCGCATTCAGTCAGGGCTTAATGTTCATGCTAGCTATTAGGTAATCAGTCCTGAGATTATGCTTGCAGGTTACAAACTAAATTTCGACAATGATAAATAACAGGATAAAGGTGCTGAAAACAACT
Organism: Moorena sp.; assembly: GCF_982860115.1. Classification (NCBI taxonomy): domain Bacteria; kingdom Bacillati; phylum Cyanobacteriota; class Cyanophyceae; order Coleofasciculales; family Coleofasciculaceae; genus Moorena; species Moorena sp. The sequence goes on along the minus strand of NZ_CEYLVT010000037.1, from coordinate 31,896 downwards.
GTAATCTAGACTTAATTATCTATAAAAGAGCTAGCATTTACAGATGCTGACAAACCTTACCAGCGGGGTAAGCTTAGATATATGTAATGATTATCAATATTAATTTAGACTGCGGAATAGCCAGTGTAATCCTAATTGAAAAAGGTTGCTCCCTAGCACTAGGACTAACACAGCCAACACAGAGAATATCCCTTTTTTGCTCGTAGAATCCTCTATCCCCGTGGGGGTAGACTGGGGTTGCGGTTGGGTGTCACTGGAGATTACAGGTAGAGCGGCTTTAGCGATCACTCCAGCTCGCTCTTCTTGCAGGCAGCGGACTTTGGTGGTAGCGTAGTTAGACCAACCCCGTCGCTCTGCTTCTTCATAGTCTTTGACTGTCAAGCTTAAGTGGTTAACAGAGATATTACTCTGATTAGCCATCCCTAGAGCAATCCGCAAATCTTTATGCAGTAGTTTAACCGTAAAGGCTGGGTGCTTAGAGCTGTCATCACAGCGCCGGGAAAACCAATAGTGGGGTAAACCGTGGATGTCCCCAGCACTCTGACCAAAGGATCCAAACCGCAGGGTATCCCAAATAATTTCTAGGGGTATGCCTTGGGCTAAACCTAAAGTAATTCCTTCACTCACGGCTTGGACTGCAACAGCATTTACTGCGTTGTGGATGAGTTTGCATTTAGTCCCCGTGGTAATCTCTCCACAGTAGAGAACTCGATCAGCCATAAGTTCCAGGATAGGCTGCACTCGCTCAAAGGTTACTTTTGAGCCACTGGCCATAATTGCTAAACCCATACCACCTTTGGTTTCGGCACCTACAGGGCAATCATTAAAGGGGGCATCTAACATTTCAACCCCCAGTTGCTCCATGGCTTGATGAAGTCTGAGTATGGTTTCGGGAGAGTTGGTGGTAAGATCTATATAGACACTGCCCGAACGCAATCCTTGAGAGAGGTTCTGCGGACCCTCTAGCACGGCTGTGATCACATCGGCTGGAGTTGGTAGGGCGGTAAAGATTATTTCCGAATAAGTGGCAAGTTCGGCACAACTCTGGACAATGCAGGCACCTAAAGGCTGCAACTGAGCCATGGCATCTGGATTGATGTCGTAGACATAGACCGAGTAGCCATGGGCTAGAAAATTAGCGGCTTGTCGCCCTCCAATATTGCCGCAACCGATGATACCGATGGTGGGATGATTGAGGGTAGATTCCCTGTCCGAAGTGCTGTTACTTGGTAACATATATTGCTCAACTTTTTTGATAGGGCGAATAGTAAGCCGAACGCTATTTAATCCCCACCCAATTCTACTAACTTACCAATATTAAAATCAATCCTTACCCAGCCTTTTAGTTTCCGTAAATTCTCTAATAAGAGTAATGTAATTTGCCAATGGGGTACGGTTAAAAAGGGTAAGGGATCGTTGACTTGAAAAATGGCATCTGTACCCTTGACAATCTTTTGAATCCACCCTTGTAAAGCTGACCATGACCTGATCTCAGTCAGCCGCCAAATTTCATGATAGAGCCAGTAAGTTGGCTTACTGTCAGGGCGGGGCACAATCGGTAGTTCATTTTCATCCTCACTATCTTTAAGATAAGCATCTGCTAATCCTGGATGATTGTAAAACATGGTGATAGCAGAATGGGTGCGAGGATTACATTCAATGGGATAGACGGTGCCGTCTTCGGTTTGAATGAAGTCAAAGGAAATTTGTCCTGTCAAATTTAATTCCTTGACAAACTTCTCCACCCATGAATATATATTAGGTTTATCAAGATGCTGATAATTGACTTGGAAGGGAGACGATGGGGAACAGCAGTGAAGTCTAATTTTTCCCTTGCGGACTGTACTGTGGGTGCAATACTCCTGACCGGTAATAAACTCTTGCATTGTCCAAGGGTTTTCCTTTGTAATAGGAAGATTTTTGACATAATCTTCCATTCCTTCAAAGGGAAACTTGGTCATGTCTAAGCGAGAGACTGAATCATACCGAATGCTTTTGAGAATATACCGACTCCCATCTGCTTTGAAGTCAAAATCCAGAATTTGTTGTGGATCGGTAATTAGGAAAGACTTTGGTGCTGATAATCCCAAACAACGGGCTTGCTCGCACAATGTAAATTTGTCGTCTAACATCTGGGTGATGTCAGGAGAAAAGTGGATGACTTCGCAGTAGGGGGAGAGTAACGTTCCAGCGACGGAATCATAATAGCTCGCTACTGGGCTAGATACGGGAATGAAGGCATCAATGTTTTCTTTTTGAACAATTTTTAGTAAGGCTTGGGAATAACCATTGGGATATTTTTCTGGTGCTGGCACGGTATAAAACCCTTTAACCGCATTAGAAAATCGGTGACCAGATAGCCAATATTTATGAGTTTCAACTAAAAAGACATTGTGCCCAGACTTATGAAAAGAGCGAGCCAGTTGTAGGGCTTTGGTCATTTTGCCCCCGGTAATCAAAATGTTTTTGGAACCTTCAACAGGTATTCGTCCTCTGCGAAATGGAGAAGTTATCCAATTGATTACTAGGGAAATAAAGACAAGAGTGGCATTCAGAGGTAAGGCAATTAACAGTAATGTTAAGGTGCCGATATTTTTTAGGAAAGCAATCATTATTTACTAGGGGAAGAACAAGGCAATGGAGCTGTTCATTGCCTTTTGTTTATTGTCTGATCGTAATTTATCTAGGTGCGTCGGATGATAGTTAAACCATCTCGCAACGGTAGTAACACTTGTTCGACTCGGGGGTCATCCGCTACAAACCGGTTAAATTTAGCGATCGCACTTCCATTGGCAGTCTGTTGCTCTGGGGGTAAATAAGGTTGTCCCTGAAGGAGTGTATTATCCACACAGATAAAGCCACCAGGAGTCAATACATCCCTGTCTAGCAAGACCTTGAAATAATCGACATATTCCTTCTTATCAGCATCAATAAACACCAAATCAAAGGATTCCTGGGCATCTGCCAACTTTTCTAAGGTTTCCAAAGCGGGAGCGACTTCCACCTTAATTTTGCTGCCGTGGGGGGATGCTTCAAAGCAAGCACGGGCAAAGTCGGCCACATATTGATCGACTTCACAGGCAACCAAGTCCCCATCTTCAGGCAAGGCTTCTGCCATGGCTAGAGCAGAATATCCAGTAAACATTCCGACTTCTAGGATGCGCTTGGCCTTAGTCATGTAGACAAACAACTTGAGGGTTTGTCCCTCAATATGCCCAGAGAGCATCTCTTGCTCCAACTGGCGCACGGTTTCTTCATCTGAGAAAAGCTTGCTCCAATCTTCTCTTGCCGTTTTCTTGGCTAAGGCCGCTAGGGCAGGAGACTCTGGAGTCGCACATTCTTCAAGGTAAGGGTCGATTCCAGCGGCTAGGGCTAGTGCTTGTTGGAGAGACGCCATCAGAGCAGCGGGTACTTTCTCCTGTTCGGCCATCTCCACGATCCCTTCCAGCTGTTGGACTAAAATTCCTAAGGGAGTTACGGGCCTTGGAGTTGGGGGACTTTGTAGTAGGTTACTCATTTTTACTCCTTTTATTCAAGGCCGAGGTCGCTGAGGTACATTTCTGTGCCTTTTCCATCATCAGGAAAAGAAGAACATAATTGCTTATGCTTGTCAATGGCTAGTTGTAGCAATCCTGACGATACTTCTTGAGCGTAATCACAGGAACCAATCCCTGTCGGCAATGGAGCCCACAAACCCCCTTCTCCTCGCTTGCGCCGCATATTTTTCTGACCTTCAAGCATCAGGTCAATATCTTCTAGGATGGGGTGGTAAACAGACAGACCGAGAGAGCGACACAAAGCGATAATGCGATCGCGTTCTTCTGGTTTGACCCAGCCCATCTCTGCAGCTAAAGTCGCGCCGAATGCCATGCCAATGGTGACAGAATGACCGTGCATTAATTTGGCAGCAGGTTCAAAGCGAGGACTCCAGGTGTGACCATAAGCGTGGGGACGGTCTTGGTAAGTCTCGAACATATTTGTTCCTTCATGCTTCATGTAGGAAAACAATGCCCGATAGATGACTGTATCAGCGATCGCTGCGAGTTTCTCATCGCCATCTATGGTCGCAAAGTGAGTTTCCACCAAGCGCGGACCGTATTGTTCCATTAACTCAAACAGAACCAGATCATCGGTGACTGCCATTTTAATAATTTCTGCCATACCGTTGCGGACGTGACCTGTCGCCAAAGTACGGAAGAAACTGCGGTCTACCAAAGTCATTACTGGAGGATGATAGGATCCAATGCTGTTCTTGAATTGGGCACCGTTGGTGCAAGTGCGGGGGGATGGACCAGCATCGATAGCAGCCACAACCGTGGTTCCGACCATAATATAAGGAGTGCGTCGGTGCTGCAGGGCGCAGGCAAGTCCAGCTACGTCACTCAGCACACCGCCGCCTACCACTAGTACCGGTTCGTTGCGAGATACGTCGCAGCCATCTTTACCTAAAAATTTCAGCAAGCGGTGGACGGTTTCGGGAGTTTTGTCAGATTCCCAAGCGCGGCAAGCCTGCAACTTTAGAGGAATTTCATATTCCTCGAAGTAGCGGCGAATTGAAGCTCCGTAAAGCTCATCTACGGTCTGATCCACAATTGCCACACAACGACCGCGACGACTGTAAACCTCTGCCAAGGTGGGATTGGCAGGGTTGAAAACTCCGTCTACTAATTTAACTGTTGCCTTTAGCGCATAGGTAGCAGAGATTTCAAAAGAGCGACCGTCTCCACTAGCAGCGATTTCTCCATGACCGGTGTACCACTCTGAGGTGCGGTACTTTTCTGGATGGTGGAATTGGATAATCTGCTCTGACTGTGAAGGAGAGAGCTTTAGTGATTTTGGATTAGGTTTAGCTTGAACCATAATTGTGTTGTTTGGAGATTGCTTGTTTGGATGTACCGACTGCTATGGAAGAATTTACATGGCAAGGCAGATTTATAGGTATATTTCCGTCCCGCTAGCCCCCCAATTTGCCGGTGCGACTCGCGGCGAATTTAATTCGACGACTGCAAGGGCACCGGGGCAGGGAACAAAAGCCTCAACTTCACCCAAAATTAGGGAAGCAACGGGGGATTTACCAAAACCAGACCATTTAAATTCATTCTTGAATGTCTTTATGCAAAGCGCGAGTGGGGAAAACTCCTTTTGGCCGCACTGCTAGTCACTCATGGTGGGGGAACCCCCTTTGGCGGCGCTACCTCGCTGCATTGCTTGAGCAACGCTAATTTTACATTTTCTTTAGATTTGCTTTGTCAAGAGTGACTAGCTTAACCTTAGCATCGCTACTTAAGTATTGTAACAAAAATTTACAAATTTTCCTAGGGGTAGCGACAAATTTTTTTAGAAAACTGTATTTCTAAGAACAGACTTAATGAACGGTAAAGGTTTAAGACAACCGGAGCACTGCACTGCAAATGATGGCAACACAGGCATGATGACAAGCCTCTTCTAGGGTGAAGGGGGTCATTCCTTGTGGTTGACATTAGGCGGTCATCCTATTAAGATAAGTATTTATTACTACTAACCTGCTGCTCGGGCTAACCCCACTCACAGTAGCCATACTCGTAATCATCACCCTCCTCAATTTCCGATTGCGACCAGTACAGCTGTTGTGCTATTACTGCCGTTTCAATCGTGGAGAAAATAGGTAGGGAGATGGTCAGGTGGTCATATGGGGATAATTTTCGACAAGCGATGCAGCGAGGTAGCGCGGTTTTGAGGATCCCCCCCATGAGCGAGTACCGGCTTTGTTTTACGGGTTTTATTGATTAGCAACTGCATCAAGAAATAGTCATAGTCGGGGTTTTCGGCAAATTTGATCAACACTGATTTTTGCTACTTAACATTTCTTTACCCACGTCAGTAGATTAAAGCAGACTAATTAGTCTGGTGTCAAAGGCACTTATTAGCTAATTTTTAATCAAATTTAGTTTTATTTAGCCATTTACCTATCCTTATATCCTATTATCTCCGAAAATCATTAATTTATTGCTTATGAAAGCTGTATTTACTGTGGTGAAAGGGACTGAGGTGGTTCACGCTTTCCAAATTTTGTTCAGGGTAAACACATTTTAGTTAAAAATACCTACTGAATATGAGAGTCATATTCAGTAGGTATTTTTGCTTATTAATTCTGATTAAGGTTTCTAGACTATAGATGGGTTTGCCCATGGATGTTGTTAAGGGTTTAGATCCCCTTCATCGTCGTTGAACAGGCCGTCAGACGCATTGCCCCACCTGGCCGTAGGCCACGCTACGCGAACGTTCAGGTGGGGGTTAGTGCGATCGCTTTTTGAGTTTGTAGGGTGGGCAAAAAAAGTTGGGTTCAAATCAGGATTATAGATATATAGAACTTTGCCCACCCTACAATAATTCTTTGTACTGTTCGCGTAGCGTGCGCGTAGCGCATAAGCTGATAGCTGTTCGCGTAGCGTGCGCGTAGCGCTTAAGCTGATAGCTAATAACTGATAGCTCACAGCTGACAGCTGATTCCTTACGACTCTTCTTCTATAGGCTCGCCGTGATCAAAAATAATAATAAATTCGGCATCGGGCATCAACCGTTTCAAAGCCTTTAAATGGCCTTCTGCATCGGAACGCTTGCGGAAACGAGCAACAACGACCCGTTGCATCTTCGATAACAGCCTAATAATTACCCATGGATGTAGGCGTTGATGGTAAGACATAATCTATGTATCTCCTGTTACTGGGGACCAAGAGCCAGCCACACCGGCCTCGCAAAATCCGTTGGCTGGCTCTTCCCGTGGACGTTTAACGACCACCGTTTTATTATAGCACAAATAATCTTTAATTATAACATATTTTTTAAATTTTTGTAAAAAATTGGAAGTAGGGAACAGGGAACAGGGAATAGGGAGTAGGGAATAGGGAGTAGGGACTTCGGAGCAGGGACTTCGGAGCAGGGAGCAGGGAATAAAAATTATCACATTTTATTTAGGTACTAAAAGTTCCCACTAATTAATTAACTAAATTAGTGGGAAATAGTGTGATGATCCTTTGGAGCCGCTAAGCGATTGGCCGTAGGCCACGCTAAAAGCGATCGCATTTCCCGATTCTTAATTCTCAATTCTTAATTCTCAATTCTTAATTCTTAATTCTTAATTCTTCATTCTCAATTCTTAATTCTTAATTCTCAATTCCCATTTTATCTATTATAATAGTAGTATCGGAATAGTTATGAGGAAGTCCGCTGATGAACAAGTGTATTGGTACTACTGAAGCCGCATCTTTATTAGGAATTTCGTCTCGGCGATTGCGCCAACTCCTAGAGAAGGGTAGGGTCAGGGGTGCTTATAAAAGTGGGAAATTCTGGATTATTCCTCTGTTCAACCATTTGCCACAAATTACCAAAGGTAGCCGTGGACCGAAGGGCAAATGGCGCACTAGTCGTCCCCCGGCTTTAGCTAAGATTAATGTCAACCGCAATCACATTGGCTCGAATATGAAGAAAAGCCCCAAAGACCGGAAGCCAGTGATTTCAGTAAAACGAAAGGGCACCAATCTCTACGGCAACGAAGTTGAAATCCTCGGTCCTTGTAAGATTGTCTATCAGCCAGATCATCCCCTCGATTGTGGCGCTCGTCTGTGGATTGACCTACGGTCACGCTACGCGAACGAAACTTTTAGTGATATTCACTTCATTGGTGGCAGTTTCCCCGCTACTAACTGAGATAGGGAGATGGGGAGATGGGGAGAATTTTAAGGTTTTTTTAGTAACCACTTGTCTGAGTCATTCACCATTTTGACTATACTGCCTAAAATCTCGTTATATTGATTTGAGAGTTCTTTGCCAATATCAAGATCTAGATAATTGCATTTAACTGCAAATTTCAACCACACTTGAGTTTCTGCTGCCTCTGCTTCTGCATCGTTGAGCCTAGCACAAAAAGAACCTTGATATCTTCTTCTGCGCCAAGCCTCTGCCAAGTTAGCACATACTGAACGAGAAGAGCGTCGGATTTGATCAGTTAAAGCGTATCTTTCTTCAATTGGGAAACGTTTAGAGAGTTCAAATATCTTCATGGCAGCCTTAAAAGCCTTTTGATACACTTCTAAATCTTCATGATTATTGATCAATTTAGGTGTTTTTGAACTCATCCCTAACTCTCTATTTTCTTAACTCCCAATCTCTTGATAGTTTAATGTTGACATCAGGAATATACCAGCAGCAATAGTAAACCCTCGCAAAGGGCTGGGCAAGATTTGTTTACATAAGGGTCACCCAGTCAGGAGTCGGGAGTCGTGAGTCGGGAGTCGGGAGTCGGGAATCGGTAGGTCTTGGAGGGAACCACCACTCGCGCTTTGCATCAAGACAATAAAAAGACCATAAAAATATAGCGCTAGCTTGTAAAATTCTGTCAATTTCAAACACCTTAATGGGTAGTGCCATACTTACTAGCCGCTTTGTAAAAAACCTACCCTTGTAAGCCAAACCTCCCCCATCTCCCCATCTCCCCATCTTCCCATCTCCCCATTAATTATGGGTATTCAACCAGAATTGATCTAAGTCCTAATCCTATTCCACCATCTGCACCAATTTCCCGAGAATAGGTTCGATAGGAGGGAGCAAATATTCCGCGAGGTCGAGGGTTACTGTTTTTTCCTCCAATTTCATAAATCGCCATAGAGTCCCAGTGGTTACGGCACCGTAAACCGTTGCGACGTTACCATTATTCTGGTGTTGGTTAAACCGAGCAGCTGCTACCATCGCGGCCATACACTGTCCTAATCCCCCTTTCAGGTCTTCTTTTTTGGCTTCGATAATAATGGCTACCGGGGCTTTAACAAATAACTGTTCCGGTGACAGACTAATAATAAAATCACAGCTACCATTTAATCCCACTTCTGGGTCAACATTAAACTCTTCCCCAGAAAACAAGCTAACCTGGTATTGATGGAATTCTCTAACGGCGAGTAATACTGGACATATCAAGAGTTCTGATCGCGCTTTTTCCGTATTCAATGCGATCGCTAGTTGGTAATTTTGGGTGATAAATTCCGCTAAATAAGGACTAGGAGAAATTATGCGATCGCTATCGCTTTCAAAAATATTCCCTTGTTCGATTAAGGTTAAGTCAAAATCATTGACTACTTTTTGAATTGTAAATTGACTGTAAGACATGATATCGATAAGGGATTAGGGAGTAGGGAAGTTAGAAGTTAGAAGTTAGAAGTTAGAAGTTAGAAGTTAGAAGTTGGAGTAGGGAATCGGGAATCGGGAATTGGGGGAAAATATTGTGTACTTGATTACTATGAAAAACGGGCTTATTGCCTTTTTTGACTATTTTTTTAACTATTTCCTGACATGCTATACTTTGAATGCGATTCGGGCAAAGCCCGACGCTGCGCGAAAGCAAACAGACCGCAAAGTGTGCTATTCAGTAACAATGCTACCGTAAGGTAATGCCTCTTTCAGTGACGTTTATGAATTCTCCCAATGGCAACTATTCCAACAATCTCAGAACATATTGAAATTACTCCGGGGGTTTGTGGCGGGAAACCTCGGATTGCCGGACATCGGATTCGAGTTCAAGATATTGTGATCTGGCACGAAACCATGGGAATGTCACCGGATGAAATTCTCTATCACCATCCTACCATTACCCTGTCAGATGTCTATGCAGCACTGGTTTACTACCACGACCATAAAGAGGAAATCAGACAGGATATTGAGGCTGGGGAAGCCTTTGTAGAAGCGGTACAAGCTCAAACACCGTCTCTATTGCAGCAAAAACTTCAGAATCGGCAATGACCAAAATCCGATTTCATTTGGATGAAAGTGTTAGCAATGCCATCTCTGAAGGTTTGCGTTTAATTTCTGTAAGTTCCCTTGGTCAATCGCCTCGCGACCATTCAAAATTATCAATTCAAAATTCAGCAACACCATTCAATTTTGTTATTCCTACTCCCTCGGTGCGCTTGACCCGTAATTAAATTCGCCACGAGTCGCACCGCTCCCAACTCCCGACTCCCGATTCCCGACTCCCGATTCCCGACTCCCGACTCCCGATTCCAAATTCTAAATTCTAAATTCTAAATTCTAAATTCTAAATTCTAACTTCCCCACTCCCACTAATCTTTTGCGGAATATAATTATCTACTGGTGTATACCGTTAAAGAAACGAACATCGATTCACCAAAGGTTTCCATCGTGTCCACTCCAGTTGAACCATGCTCTCCCCAAACCCTCGCTGAGGCTAACCTGCAACCGAGGGGCAATGTTTATCCCAGTCCCATGACTTGGCGAGACCAGATTCTATACTTTCTGCTACCTGACCGATTCAGTGATGGGTTAGAAGCAGAACGGAAAAAATTTGACCGTAGTAACCCAAACCAATTTAAAGCCAAACATAAAGGTGACTGGATGAACCAGGGAAAACGGTTTCAAGGGGGTACCCTCAAGGGAATCGAGAGTAAATTGGACTACTTGAAACAATTAGGTGTCACTACCCTTTGGATTGGTCCAGTTTGGCGACAACGGATTGAACTAGACACCTATCACGGCTACGGGATTCAAAATTTCCTAGAGGTTGACCCCCGATTTGGCAGCCGTCAGGATTTACGGGATTTAGTGGATGCTGCCCATGATCGGGAAATGTATGTGATCTTAGACATCATTTATAACCACAGTGGGAATAACTTTTTCTACAAAGACGAGAATGATAATCCTCATACTACCCTTCCCTACCGTTTTGAACCCCCCTATCCATTTCATAGTTGGCGTTCTGGCACTGGTAATACTATTCCCCAAATTACTACAGAAAGTGATGGGGTATGGCCTCAAGAATTTCAAAACATGGATTGGTACACTCGTGCTGGTCATATTAACGAATGGGGTGCAGACCCTTGGGAAGACAAACTGCATCCGGATCTAGAATTTCGCCGAGGGGATTTCTTTGATTTAAAAGACATTAATGTCGCTAAACCGGAAGTCTTAGCAGGGATTATTAAAATCTATCAATACTGGATTGCCCTAAGTGACTGCGACGGATTTCGCATTGATACCGTTAAGCATATTCCTTGGGAAGTTTCCCGTAGTTTTTGTGGTGCTATCCGGGAATATGCGGAATCGATTGGTAAGGAAAACATCCTACTGGTGGGAGAAGTAACCGATGGGGCTCATATGTCCCGCAACTACCTGGAAGTATTTGGTCGCAACTTGGATGCTGTGCTTGATATTGGGGAACCCACAAAGCGATTAGCACAGATGGTAAAAGGATTAACACCGCCAAGGGAGTTTTTTGGTCAATTTGAGGATCATAATATCCTTGGTAGCCACCGGGAAACGGGACGGTATCATGTTTCGATCTTAGATGACCATGATATGGTCGGACGCGATCGCAAGCATCGGTTTGCTGCTAATAACTCTATTCCTAGTAAATACCAGCAAATAGCCCATGCGGTAGGGGTGCAACTGACCACGTTGGGTATACCCTGTATCTATTACGGTACTGAACAAGCATTTGATGGCACAGAAAACCGCCATGACCCTAGTGTTGAAGCAATCAATGAGTATGGCAACATTTCCAATAGCGATCGCTATATTCGTGAATCGATGTTTGGGGGTAGCTTTGGGGCATTTGAAACCAGTGGCTGTCACTTCTTTGACTCAGACCATCCCACTTATCTCAGAATTTCTGCGATCGCAAACCTCCGGAATCGACCAGACCTGATTGGCAAAACCCTGCGTGGCGGTCGTCAATACCTCCGAGAAACCTCCTATCTCGGCAAACCTTTTGCTATTCCTGATGCTGGAGAATTAATTGCTTGGTCAAGGATTCTCTACAATCAAGAAATTCTGGTGGTTTTAAACACCCATGGCACTGAAAACCGTGGTGCATACGTCACCATTGATGCCTCACTACACCCCCACGGGTCAAGCCTTACTCTGCTCTACAACAGTTACTGGAGTAACTCTCAATTACGCCATCCACCCCAGAATCAAACCGTAATGGTTCAACATGACCAGGGTAGGGCAACGGTCAGGATTGACTTACCCCCTAGTGGCATGATGATTTTGGGCTAGGTATTCTACCGAAAATTATCGAATATTATAATTTTTTGATCGGTTTAAGGGGTGAGGTGTTGCACCCCACATTTATTTTGCTATACTGAGATCAAGTAGATACACCCTGATGATCGAGAGAGTCACAAGCACGGCTCTCTATTTTTTTTGAGATAGCTGAAAGGTTCTATTGGTGATTGAAGTCAAGGCTTTCAAGGGTTTCAAGTCAACTACTGGTTGCTGCATGAGTGCCTACGCTTCATCCCAATCATTCAGGCTCAGCAAACTATTAAGTTTTGTAACATTTTGCTTGGTTAGAGGGGTGAGGGGTTGCACCCCACATTTATCTTGCTATACTTAGATTAGTAGATGCACCCTGATGATCGAGAGAGTCACACGAACGGCTCTCTTATTTTTTTTTGAGAGGGCTTAACAGTTCTAATGGTGTTTGAACTCAAGGGTTCCAAGTCAACTACTGGTTGCTGCATGAGTGCCTACGCTTCATCCCAATCATTCAGGCTCAGCAAACTATTAAGTTTTGTAACATTTTGCTTGGTTAGAGGGGTGAGGGGTTGCACCCCACATTTATCTTGCTATACTTAGATTAGTAGATGCACCCTGATGATCGAGAGAGTCACACGAACGGCTCTCTTATTTTTTTTTGAGAGGGCTTAACAGTTCTAATGGTGTTTGAACTCAAGGGTTCCAAGTCAACTGGTGGTTGCGACATGAATCGGTAAGCTTGATCCCAATCATTCAGGCTCAGCAAACTATTAAGTTTTGTAACATTTTGCTGGCTTAAAGGGGTGAGGGGTTGCACCCCACATTTATCTTGCTATACTTAGATCAGTAGATGCACCCTGATGATCGAGAGAGTCACACGAACGGCTCTCTATTTTTTTTAGCTATACTGTTGCTATCGTGCTTAGTGCTGGGTTCAAGTCGAGGAATCGAACCACAGACCAATTAATCAACACCAATTGTCATGGAAGATCAGCACATCTATCAGTCTGTTGTTAATTCTCTTAGGTCTGCTATCGGTCTGCTTGATTTAGAGCAAGACTCACCCTTGCGAAAGGATGTCATTGCCCTGTGCGACCATCTAGAAAATCCCACATTTCGGATTGCTGTCTTTGGTCCGTTTAATTATGGCAAATCCACCTTGCTCAATGCTTTGCTAGGAAAGCGCACTCTGCCCATTGGTCTAATTCCCACTACAGGGGCTGCGATTCATATCCGATATGGAGAAGAATTGCATACTCGAATTACCCTCACTGATGGCACAGAAATTAGTGAAAATAGCACAGAGGTCTTGAAGCGCTATGCTATCCTAGATGAGCAACGGTGTATGCGCTCTGATGTCGCTTCGGTAGAGGTATACTGTCCCCATCCCTTCCTAAAAACTGGTGTAGAATTTCTGGATTTGCCAGGAACAAATGACCGGGAAGCTCAGAATGAATTAGTGCGCGACCAACTGCTAACCGCAGATTTAGTAGTTCAAGTGCTGGATGGTCGCCAGCTGATGACCTTGGGTGAACGGGAAAATCTGAGAGATTGGCTGATAGATAGAGGAATCAAGACTGTTGTTTTTGTGGTCAATTTCCTGAATTTATTGGAACCTGATCAGCAAAAAGAAGTCCAGACTAGGCTACGGTTTGTAGCGGAAAGTTTTCGCTCGGAATTACCGAATACTGTTAGTAACTTGTATCGCGTTGATGCCCTACCGGCTTTGAGAGCTAGATTGAAAGGATTATCTGATCAAGCACACACCACGGGATTGGCGATGTTTGAATCAGCACTGCAAAGTATGGTAGCTGCTCAACGGGAAAAGACAACGGTTCGGCTGGATCGTGTGGATGCGATCGCAAATCAAGTTAAAGCAGCACTACAGTCTAAAATCCAAGTCATCAACTCAGAATTAGAAACTGCCAAAGAGAAGGATCAGGCTAAACTTGAGCTGCAACAAAAAGCTCAAAAATTAATTAAACAAGGATTCCAAGCCGCTGTTTCTGACTTCGAGAGTTGGCTCTATTTGCCCAAACTGTTAGAACGCTATCAATCGAAACTGGTGACAGCACTTCAGCAAGGGGAATTTAGCAGTTGGCAAGCACAATTCCAACAAGACATTGATGGATATGAACAAGCAATCCAAGAATGGGTTGATAAAGCTTGTGAGTTTTTTGAGCATCAGTCCCCTGGTAAGCTAGTTATTTCCATTCCCGATACTCCCCAAGTTATTATACCTGAGCCTCCCGACTCTTCCCAGGAGTTAAAGAAGGTTATCCCAATTGCTCTTTCTACTGGAATCCGTTTGGCTTTAAAAGGTAAAGTGGGCGCAGCTATGGCTGGAGGAGCTAGCTATATCCTCAGTAAAGGGGCAAAAAAAGATAAGTCAGATTCATCCGCTGACTCTTATGACCATCAAGTAGCCCAAGCCTTAAGTGATGCAGCTCAGGATTATCTGACTTGTTTTAGTAATGACGCTTTCTCGATGGTGCGTCAGTATCAAGCCAAGGCAGAGAAAGTGATTAGTTTGCCAACAAATCAACAACCACAGGATACCAGCAGCCAGGTTTATCAGCTACAGTTATTAAATAGTGTTTTGGAAAGATTGAATTAAGAATTAAGAATTTAGAATTAAGAATGTAGGGTGCGTTAGGGGAGGGCTCGCCCTAATTTTCCACTTCGTAGCCAGCGTTGGGATAGCCCGCCCCGTAACGCACCACCAATATAATGTAGAATTTAGAATTTAGAATTAAGAATTAAAAATTAAGAATTAAGTGCGTAGGGTGCGTTAGGGGAGGGCTCGCCCTAATTTTCCACTTCGTAGCCAGCGTTGGGATAGCCCGCCCCGTAACGCACCACCAATATAATGTAGAATTTAGAATTTAGAATTAGAATTTTCAAGCTTTTTACGTCCGGTTACAAAAAATGTAGTAATATCATTCCAAATACCTTTGTCCGTGACTAAAGCATTAATTTCGGCCACATAGTCAGCCTTAGCTTGTTCTAATTGTTTTGGCTCTAGTTGCTGCAATGGCCAGCACAGGGGATGTTTTAAGCTACCATCCCAGGTGCCTTCTACGTCACTTATAGTAATGTAGCTGCCCAATTGATCCTGCTTAATTTTAATATCGTCAAAGCCTGCTGCTGTGAGCAACGAGTAGCATTTTTCTTCATCTCCGGTGACATCGCTAAATATCAATGAAACTCCGTACCTTTGGGCAACGTTCTGGAGAACAAAGCCAGTAGTAAAAGCAGTGTTGGCAAAGACACATAAGCCAATTAAGCCTCCTGGTACCAGAAAACGTTTCCATAAGCGTAAATCAGCAGGAACGTTAGTCATTAAAGGCAGGGCTGAACAACATAACACTCTGTCGAAACTGTTGTCAGGAAAGTTTAGGGTCTCAGCATCAGCTTCGATTAGCTCAATAGTAGTCAACCCTGCTGCAGCGATCTTGCGTTGAGCTTGATTGAGCAAACCCCTAGAAATATCTACTCCCACCACTCGACCATCCTCACCAACTCGTTTTGCTGCTTCAATAGCAACTAAGCCAGTTCCCGTAGCAATGTCCAAGATTTTTTGTCCAGGTCTGATATCAACATGTTCGATTAGACAATTAGCAAGCCGAGGATGGAAATCCCCCTTATCGTAAGAATTGCTCCTGCTATCATAAATAGTAGCAATTTCTTGTTTGAACTCACTTAGCTCAAGATTATTGCTCATGGGATTTTGTGTCTTTATACTTGATGTTAGCGTAAGCTATCAGCTGTCAGCTGTCAGCCGTGCGCGTAGCGCTTAAGCTGATTGCTGATAACTGATTGCTGATTGCTTTTAATCACAAGAAGAATAATCAAGGGGCACAAAGGCTAAACCAAAAAAGTCGTTGGGACAAGGCACGATATGAACTAATTCTCCAGAAGGATTCTTGCGATGACCGTTGGATGTAAACTCAATGGTTCCTGTTGCGCCATCGGCACTAAAACCAGGACTTGCTAATGTTTTCTGGATACCCTTACGTGTCGGTTTCTTTGACATTTCTAACGCCTTAATCAACGTACGAGTGGCATCATAGGTGGTAGCTGTGGTGGGATTGACTGGTCCATGCCACAATTCCCTAGTGTCTTGAGTAAATTTTTGGTTAGGACTGCTCCGGGGATGCCAGGGAACAAATAAAACTACTTTCTCCAATAGCTTTAAATCTCTGATGCTTAGAGTCTGGGGACTGTAGAGAACCCATTCCCCTACTATCAAATTACGACCGTTGTTAGTTTTGATTAACTCAATGGAATTCTTCAAAGCATCAGTGATTTGAGCATCTGGGAATAACACCAAGGGGGTTTCCCCATATTTCCTTACTTCCTTTAGGGCTTTGTTGGCGTTGAAGTTACTTTTGGATAAATCATACTCTTGGACTTTTATGATTCTTCCTCCCTTGGTTTCAAATTTTTGTTTGAAGTTCCGCAAACTATCGCTACTAAATGGGCTTTGAGGAGTGTAAAAAACTGCCGCTTGGCGTTGACCTATATTAAGTAGGTGCTCAACTAAACTATCAGTTTTGTCTTCAGTAGTAGGTACAGTCCGAAATAAAAAATTTCGAGGGTTAGTTGTGAATTCTGTTGTCATGGCATAGGGAGCAATCAATACCAGCTTCCCATTTTGATAAGTATCTACAGCGGCAAGAGTTGTTTCACTAGTCCAGTGACCGATGACTCCTAGAATACTCGATTGCTTCACCAATAAGCTTGCTCTTGCTTTCGCCTCCTCTTCACGATTGGCATCATCAGCAATTACGACTCTGAGTCCAATCCTATTATTAATCCCTTTAGGGTAAGGCCGTTGGCCACGCTTCGCGATCAGGAAATCTTTACCTGGAAATTGCTGAATCAGTTCGTTATTGTCTTCAAAGAGTCCCAAATTAACTTCCGTTTGAGCTTGGGCAATTCCTCGCAGAATTTCTTTAGCACCATTGGCATCTTTTTCTGATTGATTCGGGGTGTCAATCATGGGAATTGTAACAGCTATTGTATAATAGTTTTTTCCTTCAGCTTCCAGTAGCGCATTATTCAAGTAAATTAAGGTTTCCGGATCGGCTCCATCCTGTTGCCAGGATTGTTTAAGTAACTCAAAAGCTGTTTTATAGTTATCTTTTGTCCAAAAGCAATTACGAACTTTTTCCCTCGTTTCTTGACGCCAAATTCCTAAATAATTTCTGAATGGCTCCTGACACTTGGCTAGTAACTTCACACCCCGTTGCTTGAAGTATGGTGCAGAGGTTGTATCCAGTATTTCCTCTCCAGAACTAATCTTGTCTCCTAGTGGGTTAGGCTCTGTGGCAATTTTGTAAATTCCGTAAATGCTAAGGATCGCAACAGTTCCTAACGCTAATTTAATCAAAATTTCAACTAATGATCCTAACACTGGCCAACGCCAAGGTTTTGCTTTAGGATGGTGATAAATTACCGGTAACCAGGTGGCGTAGGGTAATTTTTTCTCTAATCGATTCTCTAGATAATGCAGTCTTTTTCGTGCTAGTTTAACTGCCTTATGGAGAGACTTTCCTTGAGAAAATTCTTCCAGAAAGAACCTGAGAAAGGTCTGGGCAACTTCATCGGGCACTGGCTCTTTCATAATAATCGCTTGTGGCATTTGTAATTTAGCTAGAGCATTGGCTAAACCTAAGCCATCACAGCTATTAAATATCGCTAGCTTCAAGCCGTTTTTAATGGCTTGCTTGAGAGCTGGCATTAACTCATTAATGATAATACTGTCTTCCTGATTAATATAAATTCGACCGGTTTCATCATTACATTCGCTAGAACTATGACCAGCAAAAAACAGAATATCCCAGCCCTCTTTTTCCCAAAGTTTTTGGTCTAACTCCTTTCGTGTCGGTTCTACTAGAAAGCAGGAGGATGAGTCTAAGCTAGAGACTTGCTGCCAATAGTTGCGGTCGGTTTCGATATCAATTCCGTCACTGTTACCAAGAATGGCTAATAGTCTGACTCGATTTCTCAGTTTAGTTTCTGGAGTTGGCTGGTATTCCAAGGGAATTAAACTAAATTCAACGGAGTCATGATTATTTTCCCATACATCCCAGAGGTGCCATGGTAATCGTTGAAGCTGAGGATTATCGGTCTGAATCAATACCCGAATATCGCGATGACGGCTTAACTCAGTTGTTAATTGATTTCTGATCTGGTCAAAGCCATCCGATTTAGAATTCAGCCATTGGTTAATAGTGTTCCTTAACTCGTCAACCAATTGATCACAGGATTTAACCGAAGAGATGTACACTCCAATGGGAGTTAAGCGCGGCTTTCGGTAAAAATACTCTAAAGTACGATATCCTTTCTGCCAATCGGTGTATAGTTGATAAATTTCGGGGTTTGGAGCCAACCGACTCATAATTTTTCCTTCAGCTGACTCTTGTGTTCCCCATGCCAAAGTGACTCGAATTCCACTATCTAGGTCACCATCTAGTGTTAGAATAATAACTCTATTCATTTCTATTGATTGCCGTATTTTGGTAGATTGCCAGATCCAATAAGCTACAGGAGTCTCCTTGACTCTGATTGACTTACGAAAATTTGCATGCTGATGATTAGCGCTGTTACTCCCTCAGGATTTACTAGGAATTTTAATCCTAAGAATTGTGAGTCAAGCAGCGCTTTGAGTTATGGGGGTATGGGATTCAGGCAACTAGCATACTTTCTAGTATATGGACTATACCATATTTTTGAAATTATCCAGAAATATTTAAACTATCTTCACATTTATTTGAACAAAATCGCGACGCATTCCCCCACCTGGGCGTAGGCCACGCTACGCGATCGCAAAATCAAAACACCTTTGCATAAAACCTTATTTTTGGGCTGAATATAAATATATGGGTAGATTCAGGTAACTAGCATTGTACAAGAAAAGACAAACAATGATGAACCTTCAACAAACCCAATTCTATCAACGCCTTCAGGCATTTTCTTTAGATGACCCTGAGGCCAAATTTCCCTTTAGCAAGCGACTAGCTCGGGAAAATCACTGGAGTCTTAACTACACTCAGCGGGTAATTGATGAATACAAGAAATTTGCGTTTCTAGCAGTAGTAGCTGACCATCCCGTCTCCCCTTCTGACCCAGTGGATCAAGTGTGGCATCTACACTTAACCTATACCCATTCTTACTGGAATGAATTTTGCCCAAACATTCTACAAACCCCCTTTCATCATCTGCCTAGTGGTGGTGGTGCCAGTGAAAAGTTGAAATTCGACGATTGGTACAGTAAAACCCTAGCCAGCTATCACTATTTCTTTGGGGAAGCGCCACCAGTAGATATTTGGGCACCTGCTGATCTTCATGTTAGTCAGCATGTAAATTTTGTGCGGGTAAACCCTCAGCAGCACTGGATTTTACCTAAACTTAATTTGCCTAAAGTTAGTTTACCTAAGGTTAGTTTAAACTCACTCCCCAACTTCAGCCTCAACCAATACGCGATTGTTTTCCTATTGTTCGTTTTGACAGTAACAATCACAGGTTGTGAATCATTAGCCTTAGTCAATAACGCAAATCCACTTAATTTTACAGGACTATTATTTCTCGGGTTTTATCTAGTTCTAGTAAGTGCTGCGGTAGTCTTAGCCTACAGTTTACGCTGGTATTTACGACAACCAGCTTCCGATGCTGAGGGGACATCCGTCTCTCTCGATCCCTATGAGACAGCCTATTTAGTTGATGGTCAACAGCGAGCTGTCGATACAGCCATCGTTAACCTTGTGCAGGAGCAACATTTAAAACCTGTGCCCGAAGACCGAAGGCTAGAATTAGTGAATCCTTTGGTTTACAAAAATGATCCCCTTGAGTTGAAAATTGACATTGGTGCTAGAACTGGTCAGACTATAACTCAAATTAGAGCATCCGCTGCATCCGCTACAGAGCACATACGCGATCGCTTAACCGATCTCAATCTCTTACTGACAGAAGACCAAGCCAAATCAGCCCAGCAATATCCCGCACTCCCTCTGTTTGCTGTCTTGCTCCTAGGAATCAGCAAGATTATCGTAGGCATTTCGCGACATAAGCCAGTCGGTTTCCTGATGATACTGTGCCTCATGATAGCAATCATGGGTTTGTTCTTTCTGGTTGAACCATTAAACCGTAGTGGTTACGGCGATACTGTATTAGACAACCTAAGAGCTACCCATGGGATGCTACAAAATCCTAAAGACAATTCTCAACTAGCCCTGGCATTTGCTCTATTTGGTAGTACAGTTTTGAGCGAATATGGTCTACAAAACTTGCGAAAGCTATTTAATCCTCCCAGCAATTCTGGTAATAGCAGTAGCAGTAGCGGTGGCTGCGGTGGCGGTGGCTGCGGTGGTGGTGGCTGCAGTAGCGGTGGCAGTAGCTGTGGTGGCGGTAGCAGCTGTGGTGGTGGCTGCGGTGGTGGCTGCGGTGGCTGCGGTGGCTAAAGGGTTATAGAAATACCTGTCATGCCGTTTACAAATTCAAAAGACGAAGCGATGCACTGATGTCTTGGGGAGCCAGTTGCTCCCCGCACCTCCCACACTTCCCTTACTCTTGCTTTTGGTAATCACAAGAAGAATACTCAAGGGGCACAAACTCTAACCCATACTCCTGGTTAGGACAAGGCACCACATGGACTAAGGTTCGTGAGGGATTCTTCCGATTACCGTTAGACGGTTCAAACTCAATGTTTCCCGTTACCCCCTCCGCACTAAAATCATCACTTCTCAAGGTTTCCTGCATACCACGACGTGTGGGATTCTTCTGTTTTTCGATAGCCGTAATCAACCCACGAGTTGCATCATAAACTAAAGCATACAAGGCAGTTAAGGAATTAGATTTTCCCCATAAGGTTTGAGCATCTTGATTAACTTGCGGGTTAGCAGTGTTTACTTGATGCCAGGGAACAGATACCACAAGGTTCTCGAATAGATCGGGATTTTCAAGTGCTAATGTTTTTGGCCTGGCTAGTGCCCAGGAACCTACTATCACATTACGACCATTGTTTTCCTTGATCATATCGATAGCATTAGTGAAAGCATCGGTGACTTGACCATCGGGAATTAAAACAATAGCTGTGTCCTGAGTTTGTCGGATTTCCTCTATGGCTTGCTTAGCATCAAAGTTCGGTTTAGATATATCATCGTGTTTGATATGGACAAGTTCTCCTCCTTGGTTAGTAAAGTGCTGTTTAAATTCCTGCCAGAACGAGTGAGTGAATGGACTTTCTGGATTATAAAAACCCGCCGCTTTTTGGTAACCATTTTCAACCAAATAATCAACCAAAGATTGGGCTTCGATTTTAGCGCTAGCTACCGTCCGTGAGAAAAAGTCCCTAGGGTGCTCTGTTAATTCTTCCGTTGTGGAGCCATAGGAGATTAACACTAGCTTATTCCTGTTATAAATATCCACAGTTGGTATAGTCATATCACTAGCATAGTGACCAACTACCCCTAAGATATCCCGTTCCTTGACTAGTGCTTTTGCCCTTTGGATCGCTTCTGAGGGGATATTGGCATCATCAGCAATAATAACTTTGAGACCATTACCCTTGATCGATTTACCGTTTATAACATCCTTATCCTGAAAAAGGTCCAAGTTAACTTCTGTTTGAGCGTGAGCTATTCCTCGAAGAATTTCTTGAGCTAGCTCCCGATTTTTGACAGAGCCATCCTTGTTCCTAACGATGGGAACCGCCACCGCAATGGTGTAGTAATCGGATTTAGTAGCCTCTAAGAGGGCATTATTCAGATAAATTAACGTTTCTGGGTGTTTGTCTTCCTCTTGCCAGGATTTAGAGAAGAAATTAACAGCTTCTTGATAGTTAGTCTTGCTCCACCAACATTTCTGCCATCGTTGCCAAGTTTTTTGACTAAAAATGGCGAAGTTATCTCTCCAGGGAGTCTGACATGCTGCCATAAATTCAACACCCCGTTGCTTAAAACGTTGAGCAGAGGTTGTATCCAGTATCTCTTCCCCAGAACTAATATTATCTCCTAGCTTGTTAGGTTCTATGGCAAGTTGATAAATGCCGTAAATGCCAACGAGCGCAACAGTAGCTAAGGCTAATTTTATCAAACGGTTTACAGATGGTGCTTCCTCTATAGGTGTTGCAGTTTCTTCCAATGATTCTGACACTGGCCAACACCAAGGTTTTGCTGTAGGGTGCTGATAAATCACCGGTAACCAAGTAGCGTAGGGTAATTTATGTTGTATCGATTCCAGTCTTTGCCTAGCTACTCTGACTGCTTGCTCCAGGGGTTTTCCTTTGGTAAATTCTGTCAGAAAGAACTCCAAGAACTTATGAGCAACCTGATCAGGAATCGGCTCCTTCATAATAATAACTTGTGGAATTTGTAGCTCAGCCAGGGCATTACCTAAGCCTAACCCATCACAGCTATTAAAAATGGCTAACTTCAAGCCATTGTTAATCGCCGTTTTTAGGGCATATTTTAACTCATCAATGGTTAAGCTATCGGTGTCATTAATATAAATCCGACCCGTCATCCGGTCTCTTTTTCTCTCGCTAGAACTATGACCCGCAAAAAAGAGGATATGCCATCCAAGGGCATCCCGCAGGGAAGCTTCTAACTGCTCTCGTGTAGGCTTGACCAGAAACTCAAGTAACGAGTCTTTACCAATTAATTGCTGCAAGTGTTGTTTATCTTTGTCAATATCAATTCCCTTACTGTTACCGAGAATCGCTAATACTCTGACCTGATCATTAGGAGGCTTTGCTGTAATTGTCTCGTACTCTAGAGGACTTAAGGTAATTTCAACCGAGTCATGATCCTTCCAACAATCCCAGAGGTGCCATGGGAGTCGCTGAAGCTGAGGATTATCGGTCTGAATCATCACCCTAGTATGGGTATTCGTATCTGTATTGCTTCTCAACTGTGCTGCTAATTTATCCCTGATCCGGCGAAAGCCATGATTAGAGTTAAGCCATTGGTTAAGACTTTTGTTCAACTCATCAGCAAATTTATCACATTCTTGTTTAGAAGAGCGGTATATTTTTCTGTGCTTTAAGCGCGGATTTCGGTAAATATACTCTAAATTACGATATCGTTGCTGCCAACTACTGTAAAGGTGAGCAATGTCGGGATTGGGTGCTAACTGAGTAGTAAGTCTACCCTCAGCTAACTGACCTTGAGGTCTCCATTCAAAGATGATCCAAATGTCACGTTCAAGGTCACCAATAAGTCTTAACACAACTACGTTATTCATGATGGTATTCCTTTAGGGTTTAACGAGATTATATATACCATGGAACTAGACAACAAAATACTCAGTGAAGCTAGCATCGCCTAAGGCTATTTTTAGGGTAAACTCTTCTTGGCGTTCACCAATAAAACCATTGCTGATAATAGTATCATTAATACCAGCAGATACTTCCGAAAAAGTTTCTCCTGATTCATCAATCACCATCAGCTTGAGACCAAGGGGGAGATGCTCAATTTCTCGAGCATGAAGTTGTATCTCTATATCAATCTCTTGCTCAGATTCTTGAGTGACAGTAACTACTAAATCCATGGGGTAACTAACCACTTTGGTATCCAAAGTGATGGATTTAGCTGCTGTAATTCTAGCTCTCCTAAAACGAAAAGCTGGCTGGGGTGCTGAGGGAGATTTTTGGGTTTTAACCCTTTGCCAACCTTTGTCACAAATCTGGTTAAACCATTGGCTCAAGCTTACACATTGGCTGAGGGTTTCGATATGTTCCAGGAAATCTTCCAGAGACCCTAACTCAGATAGAGGTAACTCCTGAGTGCTTGCGGTTTTACTAAATCCTAGTAGGGTTGCTTCTGTAAGAGATTCGTTTAGTTGTACAGCCATATAACCAATCCGATTGTTCCAGACAACAGGGGGAATATTAATAACTTGGGATTGAGGTAGCACAGGTAGACACTCTAGTTTCCCGAGATTGTTGAGATATAAATCTGCTATATCTCCCAGAGTTGGAATCACTGGAGTCAAGCTATAACTCTTGGACAAATCTGTATCAATTCCCATACACTGACAGTAAAAATTCATAGCATAGACAGCCAAGGTATTGAGATAAACTTGTTTGCCTTGATCAGGATTAGATTGCTGCCTCCGGAACTTTTCTGCCAAGCGATGGGCTGAAGGGGTTAGGGCAACTTTGAAGGTTAACTTTTCTTGTGTATTGTTCATAGTATTGTTGATATAGCAAAGGGAGCAGGGAGCAGGGAGCAGGGAGTAGGGAGCAGGTAATAGATAATAGGTAAAAAAAATCTGCACCTCATAGCTATAATAAACGCTATATTTGATGGGTAGTCACAAAAATCTTTAATTCAAATAGTCTTTGAACTGGCGGGGTAATTTTTTTAAACAACGGTTGTGAAATCCACTCAGAGTCTTCAGGGAAATTCCTAAAGCCGATTCTAAGTCTTTCCAAGAGTATCCTTCAATGCGTTTAAGAGCCAAAAATTGAAAATTGGCTTCAGGATGATTAGTGACGTAGGTTTCTTTAAAAATACCATCAGGGTCGGATTCTATCCAGGCGATGAGTTCACTTGACAAAAGAGGATTGTTTTGATGGTATTTTAGCTGATCCAGCTCATCGATAGACCCTCGTTTGATAGAAGAATCTTCTGGAAAAACAGCTAGAGTTCCTAAAATCGAGTTAACCGCATCAGGAAAACGTTTTTTAAGCAGAAAGTTAACCCATTGTAAGACTTCCCCTTTGTTGGGGTCATACTTATCAATATTTTGGCAGATGTAAAGAAAGACTCGATTACAAGCTTCATCATAAATTTCTTCATAAAACCCGATAAATTGACCACGATGGGGACGACATAGCTGACCAGATTCCCGAATTGCTTTGACCAATTTGGTTAAGGCTATTTGTCGCATCCTTGTCTTAGGAGGATAGTCTTGGGCTTCTGTAGCTAGCTGTCTGAGTTTTTCGTCTTGCTGTTGATTCCACACTTGAGTTTTACCAGGTATCTATAGGGAACAGGGAACAGGGAAAAGTAGGAGAGAGCTCCGAGGATTTTTTGGTATTATGATAATATGGAATTAGCTTTGATAAGCTATTTAGTTTTCTGTTTATCAGCTATCAGCCATCACCAGTAAATGGGCAACGGATGGAATAACGGATGTAACGGATGGGAGTATCATCCTTGATCCTTGATCCTTGATCCTTCGATATAGTTCTCTGGCTTAAGCTTAGGGTTTTCTGCCAAATCCCGTTAATTGTTACAAAAGTTAATATCGCGCTTTATTGATGGGATTGCGCTTCATAGCAAACTCCTTTTTTTAGTACTTTTGTACTATATTTGCCGTTAGTTTTGTCAAAAGCTAGTGGACCGACACATCATTAATGGTGCAATAAGCGTAGGTTGGGTTGAAGAATGAAACCCAACACCAGTAACGCTTTGTTGGGTTTCCCTTTAGCTCTACCCAACAAACATTTTTAGGTGTGCCACGCCACTAGTGTAAATTAAAGGTCCGATGGTTATTGGCGAATCACAATCAACCATGCTCCGTAATTCTTCGAGATCTCATACATTAGGCAAACCCGATTGCAAACATTGCTTTGCCACCATGTATATATAAGTTCTCAGCTGACGACATCAGAAACTGGCCAAGCAAAGAATGCTTAAGGCTTCAAGGATTTTGATGTCGTAATTTTATGTCAGTCTTTGTTTAGACTATCAAAGCATCGGCCTAAATCCTTTGTAATCTATCGGTGCCCGCCACCGTGAGCTAAATCTGGATCAGCTTCACAGAAGAGAGTGGCAAGAGAGGAAGGAGGGGGAATAAATTTGGGTGTACTTAATCCCACTGTTAACCCCTATATTAACATTTCCGAAGGCAAAAACAAAAAGCTAAAAAGCATATATAAAAATCAAAAGTAGCAATTCCCAATTCCCAATTTCTAATTAATAATTCCCAATTTCCAATTTCCAATTTTATTTTGACTATTGGATATTGCTAGCAATCTAAACCATCGTCAACCCTATAGCTTTAGAGCTCTTAATTCCATGTTTACCTCAACTCTTGCCAAAGTCGGAGCAGTTTTTGCCACTGCTTCTGCTGTGATGCTAGGTTACACTTCCAACGCACAAGCTGAAATGTTGTTTGACCGGGGACTACCCACAGAAAATCTCAATACTATTTCTGAAGCAAACCGCAGTAATATCCGGTGGGCTACAGATGCCGAAAACCTGGGCTTCTATGGTGATGATTTCACTATCGGCAATGTAGGAGAGACTTTTGTTATCGATACCATCCGCACTTGGATGGTACCTGGTATTACGGGTATTGGTGACCCAGACAACTTGGGGGATTGGTTTGAGAGCTTTACTCTGTTGACAGGTCTTGCCGCTGAGGATGATATTTCTCCCTTCGCCAGTGCAACGTTAGACCCTAACAGTAACGTGACGATTAACCCAAATGTTACCATCACCCAAGTCCCTTACCCGGATGCTGCTGGCTCGACATACGATAACTTTGGTGATTTCGTCAATATTTGGCAAGTGGATTTCAACAATCTCAACTGGACTATCGAAGGCGGTACAACCTATAACTTCGGCGTGCGGGGTGTTGGTCGTGAGATCCCTGATTTCGGTATTTTCTATCCCTGGTTTAACCATGCTTCCAACGCAGCATTGAGTGGTTCGCCCCAGGATGGCGCTGACAATCGTTACTTGCAGTTTGATAGCTCAGGTAACTTCGTTGATATCGTCGATACCAATGGTAACGTCTGGGACAAGTCTTCGGATATTAATGTGCAGATTTTTGGCGAAGCGACTCGTAAGACTTCTGTACCAGAACCAGCTTCTGTATTAGCTTTACTGGCGTTTATTACGTTTTTGAGCGCAGATTCACCAAAGAAGCAAGAGAAATCAAAGTAACCATTTAGCCTCATGGGATCAGCTAACCTAAAAAAAAATCCCCTACCGAGGTGAGAGGTAGGGGAGCAAGGTATTGTCTTGAACGCAGACTGAGAGCTAGTAACTTGTGTCTAGAGCTTGTGTGTCTAGAGCTTGTGTGTCTAGAGCTTGTGTCTAGTTACTTGTTTTTGGACAAAAACAGACTAAGCAATACTTTAATTACAATACTGTTTGCTCTGTTTGTGTCGCCAAAATGGCTCCAATTAAAAAAAAAGGGAGCTTCGGAGTAGGGAGCTGACGTGCGATCGCGTAGCGTGACCTACGGTCAATCGCCCTTATTTTGCTTGATACGGCAGAGATGAATGGTGCAGATTGATTTTCAGATCACCGTTTTCATCGCGAACATAACCAAAAGAGTATTCTACCTTGATCTCGCTACCGTCTGTTTTGGTGAAAAAATACTCACCCATCGACATGGCTGTATCGCAGTTGGTAATAATTCCTTCATTCTCAAAGCGCACTTTGTTATAGGGCGCAAGAGCAAAACCTTTATCTTCGCTGATGCTGCCGCCGACAAAATAAGACAAAGCCTCTTTCTCCTTGCCTCTGAACGGATCATCGCTGGCCAGTGTTGGTTTGAACAAAACCGTACTAATATCATAAGCATAAAGTCTGTCAAGAGTACTTTGTGCTTCTGCTTCTGGGTTTTCTGCCTTGCCAATGGCGACAATGGCTTTGCCCCAGCTTTCCTGTGCAGCTAGAACATCGTTTGTTGTGACAGGATTGTTGCATGGCGCAGCCTGTACCCTTGGCGTACCTATAAGGTTCGTGCAACCAGTTATTGTGGTTACTGTGGATAGGATTAAAAGTGCAGAGAAATATGGTTTCATGGTCATCTTTTTATTTTATAACACTAGGCGTAAATGTCAGTACAGGACAAAAGTTGCCAAGAGAGCAGCGTGGGCGTAGCGCAATCGGTGCTTTTGAATAAAATAAGCTGTTAGCGCAGCGTGAGCTTTAGCTCACGGCTGTTCCCTTAGCTTGGTCTACGGCCAACGGCTGACAGCACCTCAAGTAGCCTGAGCCAAAAGCTCACTGCTGTTCGCGCAGCGTGCGCGTAGCGCATATGCCGACGTTACAGATTTCGCGATCAAGCTGCTGAATCCAGATTCAGCTGTTTTAGCGATCTCAACCCCGTAGCAATACCACAAATACTCTACCACCATTCCTCTCACATAATCCCAAATAATTGGGGTAAGTCGCTGATTTGAACTCTCCTCGACTTGAAACGTTGAGGATTTTGGGCTGATGGTGTGCAACCTTTGGGTAATCGCTGTTAGTTGACGAAAGCTTATACTACCACAGCAACTTATGTATTTTACATTACATTTACAATTCTTTACATTTAGGCTAAAATTGATATAATAATACAGATTGTGTACATGTGATCTAGATCAGGAGCAATATCTATAGGGAAATCAAAAGCTGTTTAGGATTGAGCCAAAACTGTTATATGGTCATAACCTCTGGGAATTCTATTAGAAAGTCCTAGACAGATTGATCTGAGGTTTCTAAATCCGGAACCAACAGCTCAACCGTTGAAGTCAAGCATAGGCAAGACGCTTACTGTCCAAACCTAGACTCAGGGTTGCTCGGTATTGAGTAATTCTCACTACTGAACACTCAATCTATACTCACTATACTCACTACTCAATACTCCTCCAACGGATCGGTTTCGGGAGGGGTTTAGACTCGCTTTCTTGAAATTGTTACGGATATCCCTACGGAGTATACCTTATGAATATTACCATTATTGGTTGCGGTTATGTTGGCACAGCTCTAGCAAATTTCTGGCATCACCAGCAGGGTCACCAGGTGACAGCTACCACTACTACCCAAGAACGGGTAGGAAAGCTGAAGGAAGTCGCTTCACAGGTAGTGGTGATGAAAGGGGATGATGCCCAAGGGATGCAGTCAGCACTTATCGATCAGGACACTATTCTCTTGAGTATTGCGCCGATCAGTAATCGGCAAGTTGATGCCAACCTCTACGAAGCTACCTATATCCCCACTGCTAGCAATTTGGTAGCAGCTTTAGCAGATAATCCCACCGTGAAGCAGGTAATTTACCTAAGTAGTTGCGCCGTCTACGGTAACCAAGAGGGGGCATGGGTAGATGAAAATTCTCCTATCGTTCCAGCCAACGACCATGGTCGGGTTTTGTCTTTGACAGAACATATTTTATTAGGAGCGAGCAGTAAAAATTGCAATGTCTGTATCCTGCGCCTTGGGGGGATTTATGGTCCCGGTCGTGAGTTAAGCAAGCGGTTTGAGCGACTGGCTGGCACGACGCTTCCTGGCAGTGGCGATAACTTTATCAATTGGATTCACCGAGACGACATTGTTCAGGCCGTGGATTTTGCCCGACAAAATCGCTCCCAAGGTATCTACAACCTAGTTAACGACCTCAAACTCACGACGCGGGAGCTGACTGATCAAATATGCGATCGCTACAATCTCCCCAAAGTGTTATGGGATTCTTCACAACCTAACTTCCGAACCAATAACGCCCGGGTAGATAATCAGAAGTTGAAAGTTGCTGGTTATGAGTTGATTCATGCCGAAACCTTGATTTAAGCAACGCTTAAGAATGTGAACTAGAATCTAGAAGCTGATTGCGGTGAGGCGCACGACCCAATAGATCATAAAAACCAAGATCTCCCCATCTCCCCGCGCCTCGCACACCTCCCACCCTCCCTTGTCTTTCCCAATTCCCGATTCCCGATTCCCTATTCCCTATTCCCTACTCCCAAGCCCTATATCTCTCCTCAAACTATTTTTTATAACAACTTTATTCATTTCAATATTTAGTAAATTTTTAGTTAAGTAGCTCAATTAGTTCGGATTGATATGTAATACTGTTTTTGGTAAATAAATCAGCCTTCAATCTTAACTAGTTTATTGTTTCAATAACTACCAATTTAAAGTAGCAAAAGAAAAAACACCCAGGCTCAGTTTAGCACTTGATATCTAGTATTTTTATTTGAGACAATTTCCTAGCATTGCTATAAAAATGTATGCAGCAATGTAGCATGCTAGCGCGTTTGGATAATAGGTTTGTGTTTTAAAACCTCCGGGTGCCCTTTCCGTAGGCGAATGTCACAAGAGGATCCAAGCAGTTTTTGGTGCCAATAAAAATTAGCATTAGCTTTCATGATCGATTTGATTTTGGTAGATCGCCTTGACTGTTGATTAACTACAGAATCCTTCAGGGGTCTGTCAACAAAAAAGCAGATCAACCCAACATCAATAAACTGACACAGGACGATTAGAACTATTGTCCCAGAGCAAGCAGCGTGTTGACTTTGAACGAATTAGATAAATATTATGACTATTCCCAACAATCAATTCTGGACTCAAACCTTATTTCCTTTCGGAGGCAATGAAGCCTTTGACCGCTTCGGCACTAGCTTAATTGGAGGGGATTTCAATGGTGATGGTCGGGGCGACTTGGCTATAGGCACACCCAACGAAGATGTTGGTGGGGACATTAACACAGGTAAAGTCAATGCAGGTAAAGTCAATGTCCTGCAAGGATCTTCAACAGGCTTAACTAGCATTGGTAGTCAATTGTGGGAGCAGGACAATCTTGCTGGCAGTTCAACTGAAGCTTACGATCGCTTCGGAGATACCCTGATCTCAGGGGACTTTAATGGCGATGGTTACGATGACTTAGCTGTAGGCACGCCTGACGAGGATTGGGGATCGATTAAAGATACTGGCATAGTTAACATTATCAATGGTTCTTTCTTCGGTCTGACCAGCACTGGTAACAAATTCTTCACCCAGACGGCCTTTCCTCAGGGGAGTGATGAAGCAGATGACCGCTTTGGTAGCAGTTTAGCTGCCGGAGATTTCGACGGGGATGGCTATGATGACCTGGCTATCGGTGCTGCTTATGAAGATATTGATGGGAACAGTGACGTAGGTAAAGTCAATGTCCTGCAAGGATCTTCAACAGGTTTAACTAGCTTTGGTAGCCAATTGTGGGAGCAAAACAATCTTAGTGGTAGTTCTAATGAAGCTTTCGATCGCTTTGGAGAAACCCTAACCTCAGGGGACTTTAATGGTGATGGTTACGATGACTTAGCTATAGGCACGCCTGACGAGGATTTGGGATCGATTATAGATACTGGCATAGTTAACATTATCAATGGTTCTTTCTTCGGTCTGACCAGCACTGGTAACAAATTCTTCACCCAGACGGCCTTTCCTCAGGGGGGTGATGAAGCAGGTGACCGCTTTGGTAGCAGTTTAGCTGCCGGAGATTTTGATGGGGATGGCTATGATGACCTGGCTATCGGTGCTCCTTATGAAGATTGGATAGGCACTGACGCAGGTAAAGTTAATACCCTCTATGGTTCTGCAACAGGCTTAACTAGCACTGGTAGCCAATTCTGGACTCAAGACGATCTCATTGTCAGCAACTCTGAAGCATTTGACCGCTTC
The DNA here is from genome assembly GCF_982860115.1 of Moorena sp. Taxonomy (NCBI): domain Bacteria; kingdom Bacillati; phylum Cyanobacteriota; class Cyanophyceae; order Coleofasciculales; family Coleofasciculaceae; genus Moorena; species Moorena sp. Next base: position 481 of record NZ_CEYLVT010000037.1, on the reverse strand, counting down.
GGAACTACCTTAGCTGTGGGCGACTTTAACAACGACGGTTACGATGACTTAGCAGTGGGAAGTCCCAATGAAGATATCGATTCAATCACTGATGCTGGGGCTGTAAACATTATCTACGGTTCCGTCTTTGGCTTGACTACTACTGGCAACCAGTTCTGGAGCCAAGATAGTTTTGGCGTTAACGATATAGCTGAGGAGTACGATAACTTTGGATCTAGCTTGGCGGTGCAGGACTTCAATGGGGATGGCTACGATGACTTAGCCATAGGAGTTCCTGGTGAAGACCTCGGAGGTATTATCAATTCTGGTGCTACTCAAATCCTCTATGGCTCAGCAATCGGTCTAGTTGTATAGAGCAGCTTGTTTATATAACTAGGGAACAGGGAACAGGGAAAGAGAGGGAAGTGTGGGAGGTGTGGGAGATGTCTCACAGGGGTAGGTTTTTTACATTAGGGTAAAACATGGGGCGACCCAGAGGGAG
>NZ_CEYLVT010000036.1:15609-43890 GCF_982860115.1 Moorena sp. | reverse complement strand
AATCGGGAATCGGGAATCGGGAATCGGGAATCGGGAATCGGGAATCGGGGTAAGAAACTTGAGTGTACTTCCTGTCTCTCATAAGTATGATAAACCCTATCAAAATCTTTCCCATCTGCCCATGTCCCCATCTGCCCATGTCCCCATCTCCCTATCTCCCTATCTCCCTATCTCCCTATCTCCCTATCTCCCCATCTCCCCATCTCCCTATCTCCCCACATTCTTGTGAATTACCATTTTCCGAAAACCCTTGCTAGCTTATAGGAGATAAGGGGATGTTTGCCCTGCTCCCTGCTCCCTGCTCCCTGCTCCCTGCTCCCTGCTCCCTGCTCCCTGCTCCCTGTTCCCTGCTCCCTGTTCCCTGTTCCCTGTTCCCTGTTCCCTGTTCCCTCACCCAATTGAACACTGCTATATGAGACAACGAATTGAAAAGCTCCAGGAAAATCTCGGTCGTGTGATTGTTGGTAAAGCAGATGCCATTCGTCTAGTGATTGTGGCCCTATTGGCTGGGGGTCATGCCTTGCTGGAAGATGTCCCTGGTGTGGGCAAGACACTCCTAGCGAAATCCCTAGCCCGTTCCATAGATGGGAAATTTCAACGTATTCAATGTACCCCTGATCTACTACCTACGGATATCACAGGTACCAATATCTGGAATCAGCGCAGTGGTGAATTTGAATTTCTGCCAGGTCCAGTATTTACCCATGTCTTGCTAACCGATGAAATTAATCGAGCCACACCCCGAACCCAGTCAGCCTTATTGGAAGTAATGGAAGAGCAGCAGGTCACCGTAGATGGGCGATCGCGTCCCGTACCTCAGCCCTTTTTCGTGATTGCCACCCAAAATCCCGTGGAATATCAAGGTACCTTCCCCTTGCCAGAAGCCCAAATGGATCGATTCCTATTATCCTTATCCCTAGGTTATCCCACAGAACAAGAAGAACTCCAGATGTTGCAACGCCATCTAGAAGGCATGATGGTTTCCGAGCTCACCCCCTGTATCACCACCGAAGAAGTATTAGAATTACGGAATCTTTGTCGCCAGGTCAAAGTAGAACAGTCACTACAAGAGTATATGCTCAATTTAGTCAGAGCATCCCGTTCCGCCGAAGATGTCACCTTAGGAGTCAGTCCTCGCGGTACCATTGCTTTACAACGGGCAACCCAGGCACTAGCCTTTATCGAAGGTCGAGATTATGCCATTCCAGATGATATCAAGTTCCTGGCACCTTATGTACTGTCCCATCGTCTCATTACGTCGGGGGGGCGTCGTGCTCAGCCCATTGTTGAGCAATTGTTGCGCTCTGTACCAATTCCTTAAAGAGTGTTGTGTGTGAGGTATGTCCAAATTTTTGAAGTTAAGAAACCCAAGGCGAAACCGTAGACGTTCACCTTGGGTTCTATTGTTATTGCTAATTTTTTGGAGTATTAGCATAGGATGGGGACTGGAGCGAGCCGTAGGATATACGATTGAGCCAGAAACAGTTACCTCCAACCCCACCCAATTAACCGCATCCATGGACCCAGTGTCCAAACGCTACAAATTAGGCCAAGACCTTTACCTAGAAAACTGTTCCGCTTGTCACATTGCTTTGCCACCAGAAGTATTGCCTACCGAAACCTGGCGTCGGTTATTGTTAGAGCCAAACGAACATTACGGTACCCAACTACCAAGACTACTTGGTCCAAGTTTATTGCTCACCTGGCAATACTTGCGAGATTTCTCCCGTCCCCATAACAAAGACGAAGAAGTCCCTTATCGTATGACCCAATCCCGTTATTTCAATGCCCTGCATCCCCAAGTGAAAATCCCTCGGCCCTTTGGAGTTAAAACCTGTGTGACTTGTCATCCCGGTGTCGCAAACTATGATTACCGCACCCTGAGCCCAGAATGGCAGGATGAACCCTAATCTGGTAATCGGGAGATGGGGAGATAGGGAGATGGGGAGATAGGGAGATAGGGAGATGGGGAGATAGGGAGATAGGGAGATTAGGGAAGTATAGCGCTTTCTAGTCTAATCAGGTACACAAGATTTTTGCACTCTTGCCTCTTGCCTTTTGCCTCTTGCCTTTTGCCTCTTCTCTGTTCCCGATTCCCGATTCCCGATTCCCGATTCCCTACTCCCTACTCCCTACTCCCTGTTCCGGTGTGCTACAGGCTATAACATTGTGTTACAATTACTACAAAACCAATTTAACAATTCCTTTATTATGTAGTGAATAGCAGTTCTATAGGATTAGTAAACAGTCAGAGTTCTTAAACAGAACATAAAACACAAAACTCATAAAAATATACTAATCTCGATCACCTTGGCTGGAAAGGTTGAGGTAACTTGCGAAAAGGATAACTGGTAAAAAGGAAGGTATTTAACCTATGAAATACACCTTTGAAATCTTAGGAGTATCTCCTGTCCTAGACTTTTTCAATCATCAACAGACGTTGACTCAGAGAAAAGTCCCACCCCGGCTGAAATACTTAGGTACTTATCAGTGTACCCTGGATGCTTTAATTGAATCAGCTGAAACCCTTACCTCCCAGGCAGATTGGGGTATAGATCAAGCTGTAGACAGTGTTATTGAATTCTGGATGAATCACCCAGAAATCATCAGTTATTGGAAACAACGATTAAATGATGCTGGTAAGGATAATTTACTAGTGTCAAGGGTGGCAGATTTTGAATCATTAAAAGCTGAGTTTGAATCCTTGATCAGTAGTTAAAATAGGTAAGCTATCAGCTATCAGCTATCAGCTATCAGCTTTTTTTAAAAAGCTGACCCCTAAATGCTTAACTGTTTTCCAGCTATTGCGGCTCAGATTCTGCTGATGAAGCACCTATCTTACTTTTCAAACTATCTTCTAAATACTCTATCCTTTTGCGTTGATTATCAATATTTACTATTGTTTCATTATAATCCTGCTCTAGCTCATTAATCCGTTTCCGTTGCTGAGCTAGTTTACGACTTTGGTTAATTAGAGTAGGTGTAGAGATTAATAAACCAGCTAAACAGCCCATAGATAGAGTTAAAAGAATCACTAGAGATAAAGGTTCTTCTACAGTCCAAACCCCAAAATTTACCGCCACAATAGCTTTATTTTGGAGGGCGAATAATATCGCTGCTATAGCTAAGCCAATCACGAAGCCTGAAATCAAAAACAATAAGCGCATAGTCTCAACTCACTCCTTGGTAATCCCCTAGATCAGATTTGATGCAATTATTGTAAGCTAAAATCTAGATAGAAAAAGTCACAGAGGGGTACACAAGCATTTAGCATTCAGCGGTCAGGGGTCAGCCGCCAGTTTAAAATAAACGCCGAATGCTTACCTGATAGCTTACCGCTTAGAGCCTTCAGTGTCTTTTTCCGAAAGCCATTGCCAGTTCTTACTCAAGGAGACATGAACCGATGTCTTTACTATTTATCCAACCCAAACCGATCAGGCAGAGCCAGTTACTCAATCGTCTAGTCTTAGAGCGTCAGACGACCGAAGAAATTGGTCATGTCGATCAACTCTTGTTGGACTATCAAGCTCATCGAGTCGTGGCCTTAAGGTGTAAGTCTGGATTACTTGGGGCGAAAAAACGCTACTTTGCTTGGGCTCAAGTAGAGAGTATTGGCACCGATAGTATTCTCGTCAACACTAGCAAAAATAACAAAGCTCAACAGAAAACCGAGTCTTGGGATTCACTGATCGGACATGAGGTGTGGACAGATGCGGGTAACAAAATTGGTAAGCTAGTGGATTACTTACTCAAACCCAAAAGCGGTAGTGTCGTTAACTATCTCTTCTCCGACGTTGGCTGGCATGGGGTTATGGATGGTATGTATCTACTCCCACCCGTAGCAATTTCGAGTATTGGCAGGAAGCGGGTAATTGTACTGGATGCAGTTGCTCAAAATAGTAAACCGTATGGGGAAGGACTTAATCAAAAAATTGGTCAAGCTACAGACTTGATCAAGGAAGATTATCAAAAAACTGTGCAGGAATTTAAAGCTGTCAAGCAAAAAGCTCAACAGATGCCAGAACACTTGAAAGATAAAGCCCAATCAGTGACTGAACAGTTGAAAGATAAAGCCCAAGCTACCACGGCACATTTTAAAGATAAAGCTCAATCAGTCACTGAACAGTTGAAAGACAGAGCCAATGCTACCACCGCAAACTTAAAAGATAAAGCAAAATCCATTACGAAGCAGTTGAACGACAAAAAATAACTAGAGTCTAAGGATTTTTGATGAAGCGATAATTTCTGCCTATGGCTGTTAATTAGGAATTGGAAATTGGGAATTGGGAATTTTCCATTTTCCATTTTCCATTACCTAAACACCAATAGTAATAAGTAGTTAATGTAACTATATCTGATAGCTTAAAAATAGGTTTTACCAACTCTATTAGTATTCATAACTTCGCCTATTATAGCTTTTATCATAGCTATGAGGTAAACAGATTTTTTTCACTCTTGCCTCTTGCCTTTTGCCTCTTGCCTGCTCCCTGCTCCCTGCTCCCTGTTCCCTGTTCCCTGTTCCCTTTGCTATTGTGAGTCATACTAACCACTAACGAATGGTAAAGATACATTAACACGAGTACCTACACCTATTTCACTGTCCATAACTATTTTACCTTGATGCTGTTGCACATAACTTTTGACAATTGATAACCCCAATCCAATTCCTGCTATAGAACCGATATTACTGCCGCGACTAAAGGAATTAAATAACTCACGTTGATCGTGCTTAGGAATGCCAATCCCTTCATCTGTAACTTCCAGTATTACTTGATTATTGTGACATTTAGCGTTAAGTTCGACCTTGCCTCCTTGAGGAGAATATTTTATAGCGTTAGAGAGCAGATTAGTTAGCATTTGTCGTAGCAGCTTAGGATCTGATCTGAATTCCTTACAGTCACCTTCATGGCTAAACAAGATCTGGTGTTTATCTGTGGTTTTAGATTTAATTTCATCAACTAAATTAGTACAAAATATAACTAAGTCTATCGGTTCTGGTTGGAAATTTAGTTGGTCAAATTCTGTCTTGTTAATAAATAGCACATCATCCACTAAACCAGTCAGGTGCTGAACCATGGATTGGATACGTCTACAATGTTTTACTTGCGGAGTCATATCCATTTTATGACAGTACCGTTCCAGGATTGCTGCTGATGAAGAAATCGTAGTTAATGGGGTGCGGTACTCATGGGAAATGCTAGAGATAATCCGAGATTTAAAATTGTTCAATTCTTTCTCTTGCACCAGTGATTGACGTAATTTAAGTTCCAAAACTTGGAGCTGAGCATTGGCTACTCTTAGTTCAACTGTGCGCTCCTCAACCCGACGTTCTAACTCATCATTCAGTTGCTTCTGAGCAATTTCTAGTTCCTTGCGAGTGGTGATATCTCGCAGTGATGCCAGATAGGCTTTTTTCCCTTCCCATTTAATCTCTACTAGCTGGATTTCCACAATAACAATTTTTCCATAGGAGGAGCAAATATCTAGTTCTGTAGTTTTGCCAACCACTAGGGAACTGCACCATATTTCTCCTTGGAGTATTTCCCCTTTACAGTTCATCAGGGATTCTGCTGCGGGATTAACAAATTGAATCACTCGATTGTGATCAATAATAACAACACCATCAGCATTTCTGGTAATCATGGTGCGAAATTGCTCTTCACTGGCTCGTAGGGCTTCAGTTTTTCGCTTCAGTGCTAACAGCAGTCGTTGCCGCTCAATGCCATAGCGCATCGCTCGTATCAATAGGTTCCGATCAAATTCTCCTTTAACTAAGTAATCTTGTGCACCTTCTTGTAGCGCTTCTATGGCTAAATTCTCATCAGTCAGTCCACTCAGAATGATTATAGGCACTTCGGGAAACTGGGCATAAATTTCACAAAATGTCTTTAAGCCTTGCTGATCGGGTAAGAACAGGTCACAGAGTACGATATCAATATTTCCATACTTTAGGCATTCGAGACCTTGCTCTAAGGTCTCTACATGGGTGAGTGTTGCTGGAAAATGTTTTGCCTTTTTGAGTAATGCTTTAATGAGCTCAACATCCTGGAGATCGTCCTCAATTAAGAGAATTCGGGTACAATCAGGATGGTTTGGTCTTTCTTTGCGCAGTTTATTCTGAAAATAAATGACTGAAGTAGGGACTGGTGAAGGGACAGGGAAATTATTTTGATCAGCTGAAGGAGAAGTTATTGGTAGGTAAGTTGATGACATGGCAATACCGTTAACTAATCAAAAAACATCGGTTAGATGTGATTTAAATCTAATATGTTAATATTGACCTAAAAAAAAAACTGTTTCCACCGTAATTTCACTAGTCGTTATCTCCGTACTTACACGGATAATTTACTAAAAAATGGACATAAAATCCGTATAATCCTTGAGATTAAGGGGATTAAAATACTAACAAGTATACCCATTGATACTCTTCGATGGGTATTGGATCGGTAATTTAGCTTCGAATTATAAAATAAATATTAAATATAACGAGGCGTAGTGGTGGTAAGATTTCAAGAATTAGGTTTATCCTTGAAAGCATTAGGCATGATCAGATTAGCCTTGAGACTAAGATTGAGACTAAGAGCTAATTTGTAAAGTAAATATTAAGAAGCCTCAAAGCTTAGCTATGATTGTCTTCTGGCTATTATATAGTTCAAATGTACTATTTTAGCCCAAGCCTTATCCTACAAGGATTACAGCGAGTTTACAAATCAGCTCTAATGGTTTCTGAGCTATAGCGCTGCGCACCGGGAATCGGGAATTGGGAATCGGGAATCGGGGGAAGAGTGTGGGGAGAGGGAAAAGGTAACAAGGGTAGTGATACACAATTAGCGATATTAACAGCCGAAACCTTGATCAGACCGTAGGCAAACCACTACTTTTTTACCACTACCTAAACATCTAATAATTTTTAATTTTTAATTTTTTTTTAATTTTTAATTTTTTTTTAATTTTTAATTGCCCACAGCGGCACTAGCTAGTTTATGGCGGCGGTAGCTTCACAACACTAAACCAGAAATTTTCTAGGGCTTGGATAATATTGTCAAATTCTTTTAAGCTAATTGGTTTTTTAAGATAACAGTTAGCTCCCAAGTCATAGCTTTTTACAATATCTTCCTGAGCATCTGAAGTGGTCAGCATCACAACGGGGATTTGCTTGAGGTTATCATCACCTTTGATATGCTGGAGAATCTCTTGTCCATTCATCCCAGGCAGGTTTAGGTCTAGCAAAATTAAGTCAGGTTGCTGGGAATCAGAATACTCCCCCTCTCTGTAGAGGTAAGCAAGGGCTTGAGTACCATCCATAACCACATGGAGGTTAATCCCCAGTTTCGCTTTGTTGAGTGCTTTCCTGGTGAGTTCTATATCTCCAGGATCGTCTTCTATTAGCAGAATTTCAGGGAATTTACTGTACATATCATAGTTAATTGAAATTGGGTTAGTTTAACTAGACTATAATATCGTTTATTATCGATTTTTTATCCACAAACCCATCAGCCATCTTTGGCTACCAACTCTGATGAATTGGCAAGGTGAAATAAAACCTTGAGCCAACACCAGACTCGGATTCGACCCAAATATTTCCGCCGTGACACTGGACAATTTTCTGACAAATGGCTAAACCAATCCCGGTACCAGGATACTTGCTCCTACCATGTAGCCGTTGGAATATGGAAAAAATTCGTTCAGCATACTTGCTCTTGATACCAATACCATTATCTCGAACCCCTATTAACCATTGTGATTCCTGCAACTGAGCTTCAATGTGAATCTCAGGAGTTGCCTCAGAACGGAATTTGATGCCATTACTGATTAGATTCTGGAACAATTCCACCATGTGTTGAGGATTAGCTGGGATAGTTGGCAGTGGATCATGGGTGATGATAGCATGATTTTCTTTAATGGTAACACTCAAGTTTTCAAGAACCTGTTCAAGCACTTCAGCGATATCTGTGGGTTCAAAGGTCAGTTCAGACCGACCCAAACGGGAGTAGGCGAGGAGATCTTTAATGAGAGTCTGCATGCGGAAAACACCATCAACAATGTAATCCATGTATTTGTCTGCTTCGCGATCCAATTTCCCCTGGTATTCTTCCACCAGCAATTCTGTGAAACTCTTGACCTTGCGCAGGGGTTCTTGTAAATCGTGGGAAGCCACATAAGCAAACTGTTCCAGTTCTCGGTTAGAATTCTGTAACTGCTCAATCCACCTTGAAAATTCTGTATTGGTTATGCGATCGCTAATCCCGCAGCTAAACCCCAAAACAAATTCTACTGAACCATCACTGGCCAACTCTGGTACCAGACAGGATTGATAAAACTGTCGCCCATTCTCTGTGTTCCACTGGAATTCAATGCTCTTTTCTTGACCTGTAGCAAACACCTTTTCCATGGCTCTATCCCATAAGTGGATAAAGTCTTCTGGCATGCGGAGGTCACGATGGGTAAAGCCGATAAATTCTGACTGGGGGATCCCAAATGCCTGTGACAGAGCCGGATTAGCATAGACATAGCGAAATTCCCGATCAAATACCCCTATACACTCCGGAGAATTTTCCACTAGAGACTGAAAGAGGTCTTCCCGAGAGCTTAGAGATGGTTTTGCTGGTTTGCGATCGCTATTTTGAAGGCTCATTATTTTGGCAGACAAGTCGGACAAGGAACAATCAATCAAACCTTCCTTGTAGAGACGTTACAGACAACATTTCTACAAACAAGAACGATTTAACCGGACACGAGATCAATTTTAGCTTTGTCCTCTACACTGGCAGCAACTGGTTCGGTTCTCAGTTGTGCTCAAGATGTCTGTTAAATTATCATGTTTCAAACTACTCGCCGACGCCTTGCTCTGTGGTATACTACGGTCACAGCAGTCTTACTGTTACTATTTGCAACTGGTGTCTATCTTTATGTCCGCCACACCCTGATTGAACGGGTTGATGACACCCTCAAACATGTCGTAGAAGTGGTAGAGCGATCACTGGTGATTCAACCTGTGGATGATGGCGAGAGTCCCTACCAATTCAACATTGAAGCCAGTTTTCGAGACAATAGTGATGGGGTAGAAGATGACCACATTGACCTGGAGTGGTTTAGTCCGAAGGGGGATTTGCTGTGGTCAACCTTCTCAGAACCCCTAACTATTCCCTTAAAGACCAACACCACTAGGGCAACAGTTCATTTATCAGCAGAGCATCTCCTGCGACAGTTAACCCAACCGGTGCAAATCGAGGATTATATCTTGGGTTATTTACGGGTGAGCCACCCATGGTTTGAAGTCACCAAACCCAGCCACCAACTGATATTTGATCTGACTCTAGGTACAGTGGTGATGATTATCACGACATGTGCTATTGGTTGGTTACTATCTGGTATGGCTATCAAGCCAGTACGAGAGTCCTACCAACGGCTTAAACAATTCACTGCTGATGCTTCCCACGAACTGAGAAACCCAATTGCGACGATTCAGACTAACGTGCAAGTTGCTCTGGGGGATCCCGATTTGGCATCTGAGTGGCAACGGCACCAACTCGAAGTGATAGAGCGATTAACCCAGCGCTTAGGAAAACTAGTGAATGACCTGCTGTTTTTGGCTCGTGCTGATAGCGGTATGGTAAAACCCCAGTGGCAATTAGTCCACCTAGATGCTTTGCTAATGGAAGTGATCGAGGAGCAACAACTGATTGCTACAGAAAAACGCATTTCTCTGTACCTGATTGAAATCCCCAATCCGGATCAGGTACAGAGCACAGAGCAGACAGAGGAGACAGACAAAGAGATGGAGGCTGGTGAGGTATTTCTGCCACCCTGCCCTAGTAAGGAATTCCAAAATCCAACATTCGACGAAGATGCCTTTACCCTTGACGGGGATTGGAATCAATTGGCACGTTTATTTACCAATCTAGTGAATAACGCTGTGCAATACACACCCGCTTCTACCAAAACTCCAGGGGAAGCATTTATTCAAGTGGAATTACAACAGTTAGAAGCTCCCAGCAAACGTAGGGCAAGAAACCTGCAATTCCTCACCGGTCGTTCCTCATGGGGGGGACCCCCAAGACCGCGCTACCTCCTTCAAGTTAAGGTAACTGATTCCGGTCAAGGCATCTGTGAATCAGCATTACCTCAGATTTTTGATCGCTTTTATCGAGCTGATCCAGCTAGACCCTATGATACAGCAAAAGGAGCTGGGCTAGGTTTAGCGATCGCTAAAACAATAGTTGAGAATCACCACGGTCAAATCAAAGTTGAAAGCACTGTCAATCAAGGCACAACGTTTACAGTTACAATACCCGTTTTTAGAAAAAACAATGTTGAAAGCTCTGTCGAAAGGGAGTAGGTATGAAAGCAAAAATATTTTGTCTTATTTATCATATGTCGCAGTTTCGGTCAGGGGGAGTTTCGCGCTATAGTTTAAATCAAGCTCAACTAGCTCCAAAACAGGACATAAAAGAGGTGGTTATGGTTGCTTCTTATCACAGAGAGTACATGACTCCTGAAGCGTATCTAGACTGGGAGGAAAAGCAAGAACTCAACTATGAATACATCGACGGCGAAGTCTATGCTATGACTGGGGGAACTATTCCCCATGGAACCATTGCTCTGAATCTTGCGACTGCCTTAAAAAGCCATCTGCGGGGAGGTTCCTGTCGTCCTTTTATATTTAGTGTCAAAGTGGGTGTATCAGAAAAAGGACCCTTTCACTACCCGGATGTCATGGTAACCTGCGACCAACAAGACAGCAATCGCCTCAAAGTCATTTATCATCCCTGTCTGATTGCGGAAGTCCTCTCTCCCTCCACTGAAGCCTTTGACCGAGGTCGCAAATTTGCTAACTATCGCCCAATCAAAACCTTACAAGAATACCTTTTGATTGATACTCAACAGATTACTATCGAGTGCTTCCGGCGCAATCCACAAGGCAAATGGGAACTCAATCCCTACACAGAAGGAGAGGAAATTCACTTGACTAGCATTGATTTTAGTTGTCCCATCTCCTTAATTTATGAGAATGTTACTGTATAGTTACAGTATAGTAGTGACTGCTTAAGGGCTGAGTTTTTATATAAACGTACTACCAAACCTCAATAATTTACTCAAACCGGATTCATTAGTACTAATGATTAGATCCACAATCAGGATTTACAATACTAGCTGACTCCGGGTAAATGATCTATTACCAATCACTAATATCTAAAAATTAATATAGCGTTTCTTCTAGCTATGAGGTACAAATACTTTTTGCCTCTTCCCTCTTCTGACTTCCCTCTTCACTCTTTCCTCTTTTCTGCTCCCTGCTCCCTGCTCCGAAGTCCCTAAAACCCAGACATTTGTACCTCACAAGTCGTATAATTGCTATACCTAATACCTAATACCTAATACCTAATTTTGTGAGAAAGGCATTGAATGTCTCTTTATCAGGCAAAGAGGGCTGAGCCCCAGCCTTAGTAACAGCAAGCGCCCCAGCTGCAGCTCCCCATACTACCGCTTGCCGCAAGGGTAACCCTTTGGCTATTGCCACAGCCATTGCACCATTAAACGCATCTCCAGCCGCCACAGTATCCACAGCCTCAACAGAAAAAGCAGGGACGAAGAACGATTCAGAACCAGTGGCACAGAAAACTCCCTGCTCTCCTAAGGTCACCATCACCGTATCCACACCTCGTTGCAACAGTACTTCTGATGCGTTCTTGGCTGACTCTATGGTATCGACAGGAAAATCCACTAGTACAGAGGCTTCCAACTGATTTGGTGTCATAATATCCACCATGCCATACAGTTCCTCTGGCAACTCCTGAGCTGGTGCTGGGTCAAGAATCACTGGACAACCCACTTTCTGAGCTGCCGCTGCTGCTAAGAGCACGACGGACATGGGAATCTCCAACTGTATCAATAAAACAGCGGCTCCTGGCAACAAATTACTGAGGCGTTCCACATCAGTTTCATTAACATGCCCATTAGCACCAGCCACGAAAATAATGGTATTTTCCCCAGCCTCATCCACCGAAATCACTGCAATCCCAGAACTCACCCCCTCCTCAACCAAAACGCTATCAGTGTCAACACCCGTGACCCCTAGACTGTGGCGTAGCTGAGTTCCAAAATCATCACTACCTATGCGGGCCACAATTTTAGTGGGTATACCCAATCGTGCCACCGCCACAGCTTGATTTGCCCCTTTCCCACCAGGAGCAGTAAAAAATTCATGGCCTTGTAGTGTTTCACCTGGAACTGGTAACCGGGGAGTTTTGGCTACCAAATCCATATTGATACTGCCGAAAACAATAACTGGTTTCATCGTTAATAGAGTTAAAAGTTAGCAAGTTTAAATTTGAAAAGAGTTACAAAGCAAGCAAACTTAAGTTGTTCGCGTAGCGTGGCCATAGGCCAAGGTTAAACGTTTTAACCTTCAACATTATAACCTGAAAACATTCCAAATTAATGGTAACAAAAACCAGAATTGGTTTCATATTTAATTTAATACAGTTACCTTTAACAAAGTTCCAATTTATCTAGAAAGGTTAAAATTGAACGTTTTAACCTTAAACTTGCCAACCTGCGCTCCCTGCTAACTTGCGCTCCCTGCTAACCTACCTTTCACCGAACGCCAAAGGCGAACAACTTGCCAACCTGCCAACCTGCCAACCTGCCAATCTGCAAACTTGCAAACTTGCAAACCTACCTTTCACCGAACACCAAAGGCGAACAACCGGCCAACCTACCAACCGGCCAACCGGCCAACCTACCAATCTGCCAACCTGCCAACCTGCCAACCTACCCTATACCAAATCGCCAAGGGCGAACAACCTTCTAACCTTTTACCCTTCAACTAATGCATCTATAAAGCTGGTTTCAAACCAAGCAGCTTTATCAACCGCTCAATGTCAAAATATTCATTCATCATCTGTTGCATACACTCCACCTTAATTGCTTCATGGAGATGTACTTGACCAAAAGAATTGTCAATAATCTCAACAGTAGTGAGGGTGTCTAAATCAACGGAAAGTACTGGAATTTCAAACTCTTCAGCACGTCTGAGAACAACTGATTGAGGCTGAACTTGACCGGTGAGGATTAAACAGTGGGTTGAGGTTTCTAGAGCAGCCATCTGAAGGTCTGGGCGATCGCCTCCCGTCACCACCGCCATATTAACGCCCTTTCGTAGATACTTCAGAGCAGCATTGACATTCATCGCCCCAATGGTCAAGGTTTCCACCATCAAATCCAAGCGGTCAGGGCAGCATAGCACTTTAGCTTGCAACTGATGTACTAGTTCCCGAACACTAACACTGCGCAACAGATTATTTCTAGGCAGCATTCCCAATACTGGGATTTCTTGCCGTTCCAGAAACGGTTTCAATGTTGTTTTTACCCTTGATAGCTTCTCTTGGGGAATATCATTAATTAAAACTCCCACTAAGCTTTCTCCCAGACGTTGCTTAGCAAATAACAACGTATCTGCTAGTAAAACCGAGTGAAAACGAGCCACCAACAAGACAGCAGCATTAATTGTCTGAGCAACTTTTGGTAATGATAAGTTAAACACAGTACCCGCACTCAAGGTTGCTGCTCCTTCCACCAAAATTACATCACTACTGAGTGATTGGAGATAGTCTTGAAGAGACTGACGGTAATCGGTTGAGTCTTGTCCTCCCAAGCGTTTTTCAATGGTTTCAGCATCCATAAACAGCAAAGGCGATCGCACCATGTTCTCTGGCAACTTAAGTATGTCAGTAATAAACTGGACATCTTCCTCTATCGTTGACCCTTGATTGGTACTCAAAAAGGTACCCAGTGGTTTACAGTAGGCAATCGTTATCCCTTTTGCTTGCAGTTGATCGGCAATTCCTAGGATCGTTGCTGACTTACCGCTGTAAGCTTCTGTTGACCCAATTAGTAAATACTTAGCGGATTTTGCCACCCCTTATTTACACTCCTATAACTAGAAAACTGGCTAAAAAACTGGTTGTTTATTCATCAATGCGTAGCAGTTTGCGGTAGAATGCCTTGGAAAAATCCGTTATACGCGATCGCTTAAAGTTCATAATCACTTCGATTAAGTAATTCACAAACTCAGAATTTTGCATAGTCAGTTCGTAACTGAGATCCGCGTTACCATCAAATTGTAATCGGCAACGAGTTAGTTCCGAAGGAAGATTAGATACAAACCAAGTAGCAACGAAGGGAATACTATCACCGCCTTCTATCTGGCGACGACCTTCCAAAGACCCTTGTTGGTACAGGCTAATTGCTATAGGTAAAAGATTGCGTTTATTACCCTGGTAGTAGGGAACATAAATCCCGACAGCTCCTTTGTCGGCAGGCTTAAGTTTTTCGATCGACATGGCTGAATATCACTCAATTGCCGTTTATGGTATTGATATAACTATTCCTATGGAACAATCTCCGTGATGCAAAACCCATCACGATCAGATGATTAGTCCAGGAAAATAAGTATTTTAATACATTACATTGAACTTTCCTATAGGTTAAGGTTATCCCCACAGTTTATAATAGGGGATGGTGTGTTTATTCCTACAAGAAGCGTGGATAAAAGTTGATTGAGTCTCTAGTCTAGCCTCAACTGGGATTAGCCTTGCAACCTACTGGGTAAACCGATTTATACGTAGTAGAACGCTTACCAAACCAAGTGTAACGATTATCCCGAATCTGCTCGTAAACCTGATCGCCTAACGACTTCACCCCAGGCATTGCCCGATAAGCCGATACAAAGATATTACCCAATGGCAATAGACGCCCAATCTCTTCAGCGGCATCACTTCCTTGCCATCGGCAATCATCAGAAGAAGCATCGATCAAAATCATACCCATCTCACACTCGAGAGGTGTTACCCGTAATTTGCCGCAAGCTTCTTTATCCTGCATGGGTATGTAATTAAATAGCTTGCCCTGATCCAGATTTTCTAATAGCTGTACCAGAGTCACACAAAGATTACAGTCGCCATCGTAAATAACGTGATATCCCATTGCTGCCTCTTTCCTAAATCCTAGTTTATCTGCCCCAAAATAGCTTATAACGCATCGTTCACCAAGGGGTGGGACCCGTGGCGAATTTAATTCGACGACTGTAAGCACACCGGGACTGTTCGTTGACGTAAGTTTTGCGAGTTATACACAAATTCAACATTTTGCCAACACAATCACCCACATCAGTATTCAAGACTGTAACTAGCTTCCTGAGGTGTGGGACCCGTGGCGAATTTAATTCGACGACTGTAAGCACACCGGGACGGAATTGCGACCTAGGGCGCGCATAAAAGACAAAATTGAGGCTGATAACTTAATTGAACAGATTATTACAACTATAAACCTAACCTCCCTCACCTATACTCAGGAGGTCTGATGCAATGATAATACGATGGCGGCAGTTATTGGTTAGAATAACAATTTGGCTAGCAGCTGAGATCATCCTCAACTTTCTGGGGCTGGACAATCTAGCTGACTACAGTGAGTTCATATACGAGCAGGAGGTTGCCCTATTAAGTCAATACACGGTTCCAGCCATTGAAAGGCTACCCCTTTCCTAGTACACCTTGATAGATATTTATAGCCAGTTCCTGTAAAGATCAAGTGATCAGGGGGTTACGGGTCGAGGGAGTGATAAGCTGTGAGGCATCTACATCATCTAATTTATATATCTAATTTATTGATTTTATTTTAATTTATATATTGAATCGGCTTGCGAAGCAGGCACGCAGAGGAGCAGGGGTAATGGTTAATCGGTATGCGCGAGCTTACCTCAATCGCTAAAGGAGCGAGATTTTACCCTTTCTTTCCCAGCAGCAGTGTCTTCGGCTACAGTTCTTTGAGCTATCTTGGATAAGAATTGTAAAAGAACACTTAGCTAGATGCAAAACGACAACAATTATTTCGGTCAACAAGGTTGACAAATGAAACCCCGCATCATTATCTGTGGCTTGGGTCGCACTGGATACAAAATATTCCGCTTACTGAAGCAGCAGGGAGTAGCTGTTGTTGGCATCAGCAACAGAGTAATGCCTGGTGACGAAAACAATATTATTATTGGAGACTTGCGGGCTGTTTCTACCCTACTTGCCGCTGGACTCGAACATTCCCAAACCCTAGTTCTCGCCTGTAATGACGATGCTCTCAATCTGGCAATCCTGACTCAGGCACGAGTGATTAATCCCCGGATTCGGATCGTTAACCGATTGTTTAATAGCAGCCTGGGTACTCGTTTAGATCAGACCCTACCGGATCATGTCAGCATGAGTGTTTCTTCTCTAGCAGCACCGGTATTTGCCTTCGCAGCAATGGGGAATCAAGCGATTGGGCAACTCAAGCTATACAATCAAACCTGGCCGATACACGAAGAAATTATCACCGAAAGCCACCCTTGGATGGGAACACAGTTGAGTGACCTGTGGGATGAGCGTACGCGAATGTTGATCTACTACCTACCCATGGACTCGAACTTAGATCTAGTTTCCGCAGTAGTTCAGGGGAAACAGTTACAACCTGGCGATCGCTTAATTATTGGTACTCAGCCTCGGTTTCGTCCTAAACGCCAATCTTGGCTACAGAAACTGTTGAAAGTTTTCACAAACTTTCAACAGTTCCAGCATCATGCTCAACCAATGTTAGTAGTGACCCTTTTCCTACTTCTGATAATTTTTACGGCCACATTAACTTATGTGTGTGTCAACCTAGAAACCTCTATTGTTGATGCTCTATATTTTTCTGTGGGTATGATTACGGGTGCTGGTGGTCAAGAAGAAGTAGCAGAAAAGTCCCCGGACAGTATTAAGGTATTTACTGCTGTGATGATGTTAGTAGGGGCTGGTGTGATTGGGATTTGCTATGCTCTGCTAAACGATTTTGTCTTAGGTACCCGACTCAAACAGTTTTGGGATGCTGCGAGAGTTCCCTACAAAAATCACTACGTTGTATGTGGACTGGGAAATGTAGGACTCCAAATCCTCTACCAACTTCATGCCCAAGGCCATGAATTGGTGGTGATTGAAAGTAACCCCAACAATCGTTTCCTGAACATTGTTCGTTCTCTTGGTATTGCAGTCATTCACGGAGATGCCAGTTTACCTGCTACACTCACCGCAGCACACATCCAACGTGCGGAAGCCCTGTTAGCAGTCACTAGTGATGATACAGCCAATTTAGAAATTGCTCTAAGTGCCAAAAGTCTAGCTTCAAAATTGTCAGTGGTTGTCCGCAATCAAGACCCCCACTTTTCCCATATGGTACAGCAAGTGTTTGAATTTGAAGCAGTATTGTCTCCGATAGAACTAGCCACTCCTTCCTTTGCAGCTGCGGCATTAGGTGGACAAGTGTTAGGCAATGGTATGATTGGCGATACCCTTTGGGTTGCCTTAGCCACTAAGATTACCACCGAGCATCCCTTCTGTGGACGCCGTGTTAAAGATGCTGCCAGATCTGCTGACTTTGTGCCACTGTATGTAGAAACTAAGTATCAAACCATTCATGGCTGGGATTTATTGGAACTTAACCTAGCCGCTGGTGATCTGTTGTATCTAACTATGCCAGCAGTTGGTTTAGAGCAATTGTGGCGCACAACACCGCCTCAAATGATGGTGAGGTAACTGAAAAATCGAAGCCATGGCATCTAATCTGAAAATGATCAACGATGAGTGATGAATGATAAAACCCTAGTTATAGTCAGAGGTTCATCATTCATCACTCATTACCCATGATTACTAGAAAACCAAACACTGAAAGCCCCGCGTCTAAAGACCGGGGATGAAAGTGTAAGCGCGACTTTAGTCGCCGTGAAAAAGATTGAATTATAACTTGACAGTTTTCGCTGGACGTGTTAGCGTAAGACTATCATAGAAGAGGTCGAGTTCTGATGATCATAGTAGAGCTTAAAGCATACGGTAAGCCCCATAAATATCAAGCAATAGACGAAGCAATTCGGACGGTTAAATTTATCCGTAATAGCTGCATTCGTTTATGGATGGATAACAAAGGGACAGGGAAATACGACCTTAGCAAGTACTGCAAGATACTAGCTAAAGAATTCCCTTTTGCCAATGAGTTAAATTCTACTGCTCGACAAGCTGCGGCTGAAAGAGCATGGTCATCAATTTCTCGCTTCTTTGAAAACTGCAAGAAAAAAGTACCTGGCAAGAAAGGCTATCCCCGTTTTCAGAAACACTGTAGGTCGGTTGAGTATAAGCAATCAGGATGGAAACTTTCTTCTGACACAAAGTCAATCACTTTCAGTGACAAGAAAGGAATCGGAAAGCTTAAACTTAAAGGTACCTGGGATTTGTGGCGTTTCGACAAAAAGCAAATCAAACGGGTTCGCATTGTAAAAAGGGCGGATGGCTACTATGTTCAGTTTTGCATCTCTGTCGATGTAAAAGAACAACTAGATCCAGTTGATGCCACTGTAGGGTTAGATGTAGGGCTGAAAGAATTCTATACCGACTCTAAAGGCAACACCGAACCTAATCCACGTTTTTATAGAACAGGAGAAAAGCGTCTAAAGTTTTATCAACGCCGAGTATCTCGCAAAAATAAAGGCTCATCTAACCGCAAGAAAGCCGTTAATAAATTAGGCAGACAGCATCTTAAAATAAGTAGGCAGCGTGAAGAACATGCTAAGAGACTAGCACGTTGCGTAATCCGGTCTAACGACTTGGTCGCCTATGAAGATTTAAGAGTCAAAAATTTGGGTAAAAACCATTGTTTAGCTAAATCTATTAACGATGCAGGTTGGTATCAATTTAGAAAATGGTTAGAGCATTTTGGTCAGAAGTTTGGTAGAGTCACCGTTGCGGTAAACCCTGCCTATACAAGCCAAAATTGTTCAGAATGCGGCGAGGTAGTAAAGAAGTCACTGTCAACCAGAACTCACGTCTGCGAATGTGGCTGTGAACTAGACCGAGATCACAACGCCGCAATCAATATCTTAAAAAGAGCCTTGGGTACGGTGGGGCACACCGGAACCTGGATCATAGATCCGAACTCTTCCGGAGATCTGGCCTCTACTGTTCTTGGTTCCGGCCAGGTTCAGCAAGTCGGGTCGTTGAGCGAAGAATCCCCGCGCCTTTAGGCCGGGGAGTGTCAATCGTGCAGGATTAGGGTAGCTAGAAAATACCGACTAGGACAATAGAAGTCATTAAGAAACCAGCCAATATCAGAAGCATACCAGGTAGGTTCAACCAATGTTTAACTTCCTCTGATTCTTGAGGCCACTCTTGTTGCTGAAGTTGCATCTGCCGGATCAGATCGGAAATTGCTTCAGCATCCTTGACATGGTGTAGTGCCTTGGTGTCACCATCAGGGTATTTCACTATGAAGTAAGTGGGAACTTTGATGTGATCCCCTGTAATATCAATCGTATCGACAGCAACCTGCTTCGCTTTTTCCTCAATAGTTTGGGGTTCAGTGGCAATTCTATCCCCTGGGTTAGCTGTTAACTTAACTCCCATTCCCATTGGTGATGCGTAGCTGACCATAGAAACCTCCAGATAGGTCAAAGTCTATTAGGTGCGCTTGACCGTGGCGAATTAAATTCGCCACGGTCAAGCGCACTTCTGGATTTTATTTTACGTAACTTGGAAAACAATTATTCAGCTTAAGCGCGATCTTTTATTTATATTATCAATACTTTAGATTTTTTAGTAATTTAGCTAAGATTCGAGCGGTTTCCTGTAATTAAATGTAATCTAGTAAATGTAATTTAGCAATTTTTTCTTGAAAATCCCCCTGACTCTGATAGTTCCTGACTCCTGATTAAAAGCTGTTACTGTTCACGAATCCAATCAGATTACTATAGATTAATGATTAATTTTTTGTTAATTTCCTTAACCCTTAACTTTAGATAGCTTATAGCCCAAAAAGTAACTTACTTACTGCTTTAAGTAACTAGTTGTGTATAAATGTTAGAGATTGTGTTAAAAAAGATAAACTCTAACTAGTGATAGATAAATATCTTAAAATAATGTAAATAAATGATTATTTTTGCTATCGGATGTTAAATTAAGGCGGCAACGATATCGCAATCGAATAAGAGAGCATCTATGGAACTTATTCAACTGTTAACTGAAAACCTGGGAGTGCAAGAAAATCAAGCCCAAGGCGGAGCTGGACTTATTTTCCAACTGGCAAAGGACAAGCTGGGAGATGAGAGTTTTGCCCAAGTAGCGCAATATATTCCAGGGATAAATGATTTGCTCCAAGCAGCACCAAAAAGTGGTGGCATAATGGGAGCCTTGGGAGGATTAGCAGCATCAAGGGGTGGTGGGCTTGGACAATTAGGCACTCTAGCTACCCTGGCAGGAGGTTTTTCTCAACTAAAAATGGAGAGTGATATGATTTCCAAATTTCTACCGATTGTCCTCTCTTTCGTTCAAAGCCAAGGTGGGGACGAGATCAAAAACCTTTTGGCAAAAGTGTTGAGCTAGAGTGATTGGTTGGATGGCTGAAATGTGATCGTAATTAGGGATCAACCCAAGACTTGGGTATGTTTTCCCAAAGTAGGGGCATCAAAGGGATGAGGGGGAAGATTTTAGGTAGTAACTTAATTTCATCCTTGATGCTTCATCCTTGATGCTTCATCCAGACAAGACACTGGTTCAGCTGATCTTGCATAGTCTGAAGATCAGTATGATACCGGCGTCCATGTCCTGGTAATACCCACTCAAAGGAGTAGTTGGTTAACCTCTCCATTGACTTGATTAATTCCTTCCAGGAGTAGAAGCAGTAGCGACGAAAGGCAATCAGTTGCTGAAGTTGATCAGACCAAGCAAGATGGTCACCGGTGAAGAGAAATTTGTTCTTGTACAGTAGAACAGTGTGACCTTTGGTGTGACCAGGAACTGGGATAATCAACAGGTCTTTGTCTAAGGGATAAGGCTCAGAACCAGTGAGCGGAATTTCCACATCACGGGTATCAGTGGTAATGTCATCTCTATGCAAAATGCGTTCGCACTGGAAATGCTGTCTGTATTTGTGATGATCTGCCACATCATCCTGATGGGTCAAGTACATGTAACGAATCCCACCCATTGCCTCTAGACGTTTGACCAGTGGTGGTGTAAAGCGGGGAGAATCGATTAAAATATTGCCTTGGGGGCGTTGGATAAGGTAGCTAGCAGCACCGTAGGAGTTTTCTGAATGGTAGCCGCAATGGTAGACATTGTCTGCTATTGGGATGGGTAAACTCTGCTGAACGTCTTTAATCTCTTTAGGTTTATCAACAGTACCAATAGAAGAGGTGGGACAAGATAATAGGGCTTGAAGAGCTCTCAATCGTTCTGTCTCATTAGCAGGTTGATGATAAACGGCAGACTGCTGATCAGCACGATGGAACACTTCCGGAGTCATCCAACGGCAGGCATCACAATCAATACAGCTGCTATCGACGTAAAAGTCACCAGTGATATTTTGAGCGCGGCGTTGGTTGAGATGAGCCATAAATGTCTAACTCTCGTTCGTCATAGGGATTGCGCTTGGTACCAGGGGATATAGCTATTTCAATTGTAGCCAAAACGCGATTAACCAAAGCGCATTTTTAACCCAACTATGTAGGACAATAAGGCAATACCCGAACCTCTTAGCATCTCGTGACTAAATTTCTGTTTGTAACTGACCTTGACAATACTCTAGTAGGGGATGATGAGGCTCTGCTTAAACTGAACCCTCTGCTAAGTCAGCATCGCCAAGAACATGGTACAAGAATCGTTTATGCTACAGGGCGATCCCATAGTTCCTACCACCAGCTGAAAGCCGAGAAGCCACTTATTGATCCAGATGCTCTGATCACCTCTGTGGGTACAGAAATTTATGATAATGATGGCCAAGATACGCCCAATCCAGACTGGTCCTCCAAGTTATCTGAAGGCTGGGATCGGGACATGATTGTCGAAACGGCTGGTCAATATCCTGACTTAATTCCCCAAGTAGAATCAGAACAACGTCCCTTTAAAGTCAGCTATCACCTGACGGAAGAAGCAGCTTTGAGGGTGCTACCTCAACTGGACTCTGAGCTTCAAGGAAGGGGTGTTAATTTCAAGTTGATCTATAGTGGTGGGAAAGACTTAGACATTCTACCCAGCAATAGTGATAAAGGCCTAGCAGTAGAGTTTTTACGGCAACAGTGGGGAATTGAGTCGGAACGGACAGTGGTTTGTGGCGATTCAGGAAATGACATTGCCTTATTTAGCGTTGGCTTTTCCCGAGGAATTATAGTGGGTAACGCCCGACCAGAACTTCGCCAGTGGTACGAAAACAACTCAGCCGATTACCATTACCTGGCTAAAGCTAACTGTGCAGGTGGTATAATAGAAGGTTTGAATTATTTTAGCTTTTTGAGTTGTAATTAATGATCGCCAATAATTAAGAAAATGATCAGCTATCTCAAGGGGACAGTAGCTAGCATTCAAAAAAGCACTGGTAATCGCGTCACTCTGATTCTAGATGTCAACTACATTGGGTATGAAATACAAATCACTCGCCGTTTGTCCCAGGAGTTGCCCGTAGCTTTATCGGAAAAAACCGTGCAAATCTTCACCCATTTGCAAATCCGGGAGGAGCAACAGGTGCTATACGGTTTTGCTTCAGCCGCTGAGCGGGATTTGTTTCGTCAATTAGTTAGTGTCAACGGTATTGGTGCTCAATTAGCGATCGCACTACTGGACACCTTGGGATTGCCTAATTTAGTCCAAGCGATTGTCACAGGTAATATTCGTTCCTTATCCAAAACCCCTGGTGTGGGTAGCAAAACCGCTGAACGCATTGCTCTAGAACTGAAAACGAAGTTGGCTCAATGGCATAAGGTATCGGAGGTAGAGTCCCCACTATCTGCTAATGGACTCTCACCAGGAATTCAGGAAGATGTGGAAATGACCCTGTTAGCTTTGGGATATGAAAATGATGAAATCGCTCAAGCACTCCATGCGATTAGTGAGGATGCTCAGGTCGCTAAAAGTAAGAATGCGGAAGATTGGATTCGAGAAGCGATCGCTTGGTTGAGTCGCTGATTATTTTCCTGTAAGCTAATAAATTACCCTTCCAGCACGAAATCCTTTAAGAGTCTGGGGCAAAAACGAACAACCTAAGGTTTGAGATTTTGGTAGATCGCAATCATGACAATCGGGAGTAGAAACTTTTACTCGTCTAGGAAACTTGACATGGAAGGTAGACCCCTTACCCAGCTTACTCTCTACCGTAATCGTTCCTTGCATCAACTTGACTAAAGATTCTGTAATCGCCAGTCCTAAGCCGGTGCCCGAGTACTTGCGAGTTGTGGTTTGATCAATTTGTTGGAACTCCTCAAAAATATGCTCTAAGTTATCCTGGGCAATTCCAATTCCTGTATCCCTAACAGTGAGCATCAGCCAGTCGGTGGAAATTTCCTTGACTACCACCTCTATCCTGCCAATTTCGGTAAACTTAATGGCATTGGAAACCAGATTGGCCAAAATCTGCCGCAGGCGGAGGCTATCATTGATTACGATGGGATTTTGTAAATTGGTTTGGATATATAACCCTAAATCCTTCTGATCGGCTAGGCAACGGAATTCATTGATGGTTTCTTTGATCAACCTGTCCAAATGCAAACTTTCCAAAGTTAACTCCAGACAAACTGCCTCAATTTTGGACAGGTCAATCATATCCTTGATCAGAGTCAGTAGATGTTGAGCATTATTCACAATGCGCTCGATTATATCTGCTTGTTGGTGGGTCAAGGATCCCTGACGCTGACGCAATAGGAGCTGGGAAAAGCCAATAATGGCATTCATGGGAGTCCGTAACTCATGGGATATCGTAGAAACAAACTGGGATTTCAATCGTGCTGCTTCCAACAATTGCAGGTTCTGTAGCTTGAGGGATGCATCTCTCCTTTCGAGTTCCCGATTCTGGCGAGCCAGCATAGTGTTCTGAAACTCTAAACGTGCTTCTTGCTCCTCTAAGGCTTTAATCATGCGAGCATTATCAATTGCGATCGCAGCTTGTTCATTAATCATGCGAGCATTATCAATTGCGATCGCAGCTTGTTCACCCACTGCTCCTAGCAGATTCCGACCTGATTGGTCTAATGCCTCTGGGTCTTCCCAATTGCCAATAGCTAGTACTCCCAAGCGTCCTGCTTGCACAGAGTCAATCGCCACAGCGTAAATAGCTGTAGGTACTTCCTCTTCCGGATGCCGCGAATCCCAACCCTTGGGATGAATTAACTGAGATTTGCCAGTTAAAAAGACTTGAGATAGTAACCCTTGCTCAAGGGGCAAGATGTCTTCCCAGTGGAACTTTTGTGTATGAATTCCCTCGGTAACCCTCAAGACTTCAGGTTTACCGAGAGAATTATTCAGAATGATGAAACAAAATTCAACCCCAGCAATCGCTTTAACTACCTCCGATACGATTTCTTGCAACAGATTTGGAAGGTTAGTCAGCCGTTGATTGAGGAGATTAGTCAACTGGTGTAGGGTTCTCAATTGCTGTTGCTGTTCATTGAGAATCGTAATTACCTGCCTGAGATCATCACTCGCCTGGTTTGCCTCTCGGTATAACCGCGCATTTTCAGTGGCTAGGGCAGCGCGACTAGCTAAATCCTCAGCCAACTTCACATCGATCTCATTGTAGCGGCGACCTGAGTCACTCCTGACAAACCAAATTGAGCCCAAGATTTGTGAACCCATTCGTAAAGGTACACAAATGTAAGACTTAATTTTCAATGCCTGTAACATCCTGAGATGTTCAGGATCCTCAGCAGCAGCACTTAGGAATTGATCAGAAACCTCAAAATAGGTATCCGTAAAACCTGTACGTAACACCTTGCCATTCCCATACTCTTCATCCCCCTGGGGAGGGTAGCAACGGTGCAGTTTCCAAATCAACTCCTCTTGCTCTGGGTTAACATGGGCAACCGCAAGACGCTGGTAAGACTCGGGAGTATGATAGCTATCAACTGGCGATACTACATCAATGGCACACCAATCAGCAAAGCGAGGGATTACCAGCTGCACTAGATTCTCCAACGTAGTCTGGTAATCGAGGGAAGCTGAAAGTACAGCAGAAGCCTCCGCCAGAAATCGCTGGGATTCTTCTGCTCGCTTCTGCTGAGTAATATCAGTAATTACACCAGACATCCGGAATGGTACTCCTTGATCATTCAACTGGGCTTTGCCACGAGCAGTACAGTAGCGATCTTCTCCAAAAGCACAGGGTAGGTGAAATTCTACATCCAGTTCAAGATAATCTTGTTGGTAACTAGCCACCGCCTTAGTAACTTTGAGTAGATCTGAGGAATTTAGTAACTTAAATAAGAGATCAGGAGAAAAGTTATGGTGGTACTTCCCTATCTGTTCAGCCGACAAGCCAGTAATTTCATAGAAGCGGTCATTACAATACAGTTGTTTAGTGATCAGGTTCCAGTCCCAGATCCCGTCATTGGAACCTTCTAGCACCAAGCGGTAGCGTTCTTCGCTTTCTTTCAGCCGCTGATGAGCTATGAGCGCTTCCCGTTCTGCGCGGTAGAGGCGAACCGCATTAGAGATACTACGTAAAAGCTTTTCGGGTGAGATTTGGCTTTTGGTCAGATAGTCCGATGCTCCAGATTTGATCAGCTCAACCGCAATTTGCTCGTTAATTTGCTCGTTCCCCTGGTTACTCAACACAATCACAGGCACTTCAATGCCAGCATCACGGATTTGTTGAACCAGAGTCAATCCGTCGCCATCCGGTAAGTTATAGTCCAATAGAATGCAGTCCAAACTCGGTTGGGTAAGGGTAGAGTTGGCGCAGCGTGATGCGATGATCGACCTAGCACTTTTGCTGTCAACTGCAACAGCTATTTTTACAGGTATACCCCCTCTGTTAAGAGCTTTAATTATGGCTTTGCAGTTAACTTGATCATCCTCTACGATAAGTAGTCTGATAATCTCGTCCATGATTTAGCGGTTGAGCTGTTGTCATTGGTTATTGGCTAATGATTAGTGGATAGTTGGTAGTAGCAGTTCTTGACTGACAACCGACACCTGACGAGGCTAATTAATTATATTGAGCATACTATATTGATTCAGTTTAGGTATTCCGCATATTTAGTCAACCATTAGGACTTGACAATCTCTCCACGTCGCTTTAAATTGTAGGCTTCTACCTTACCTCGGTACTAGTCAGAGAGCTTCAGTAAAAATACTGATATGACTAGGTAGAGGAAATCCCAAGGTTGTGTAGTATCACCAGAACATTTGACTAGTCGATTATCATCGACTACGCATGAGTATACTTGTCTCAAAACTCCCTTGATTAGTAATTTCACTGACCTAGGGCATGAACCAATCCGATTGCAATGAATCAATGCTAATTTTCCAGTGGTATTTCCTGAGAAACAAACTCCCTTAGATAGATTTTTTATGGGGTTTTACCCCCTATTCTATCCTGCTGTTGGATCACGGTTCGTAGGATGCTCTGCAGATGACCATAAAGAGTATGATTTATGGGAATTAGTCATTTTCTGCGGGTTAGGCTACCGCGCGTTAGTTAATAAGCGCATTTGATCCGCCTGTGGGCCATGCTAAGCAAATGGCTACGCTACGCGATAGGTCCGCTTTCCGCTGTTTGTGCGCTTCTCTTGGTGCGCGTTCCCTTGGCGAGGAAACCTCGCCGGGGTCGCACCGCTTCTGCATTAAGAATCAAATTCCCGGGTCGGCGCGCCTTTAGGCAAAGCCCGACGCGGGGCGCGAACGGGCGCGCACCTGTTGAGAATTTCCTCTAACCGTTGGAATGGGAAATCGTGCCAACCCCTATGACAAGTCGTTTTGGCACCACTAACCCCTTATACTCATAAAGTGTAAAGATTATAATAAGTAACTACCCATAGGTGCGCTCTTACTTGGCGAATTAAATTCGCCACGGGTCGCACCTCCTGTAACTTATCAAGAACTTTATATCTGATACCGTAATAGTTTTTGACAAATGCTTTCATTCCAGCTAACTTTAAGTGATCGTTGCCAAGAGATGCTCTTTTGGAAACTCTATCCCAAACTCATAAATATCTACAACTACCAATAGGTGGAGATAATGAGGATTTTTACCAAAACTTTACAAAGTTACTCTAAAAATCAATAAACTATAAATCTCACCCCCCTAGACGTTAATGATGGGTAAAATTCGTGTGGCTCTCATTGAAGACCATGATCTGACTCGGATGGGTCTGCGAACAGCCCTCCAACAAAACGGTGAAATTGAATTGGTGGGCGAAGCGGCTAATGCCACTGAAGGACTAAAGTTACTCGCGGAATCTAGACCAGATATCGGGATTGTCGATATTGGTCTTCCTGACATGGATGGAACTGAATTAACTAGACAATTCAAAGAGTTTCAAGCTAAACAGGATGATTCTAAACAGGATGATTTCCCCACCAAGATTATGGTACTGACCTTGCAGGATGATGAAGAAGCCGTACTAGCCGCTTTCGCCGCTGGAGCTGACTCTTACTGCATGAAGAATATAACTTTTGATCAATTGGTAGAAGCTCTGAAAGTGACCTATGAAGGTAATGCTTGGATTGATCCAGCCATTGCCAGAATTGTACTTGAGCAGATCAAACCAAGTAAAAACACTCAGCCTAATGAAGCTAGTGAAACGATAGCTATCCATGCTGCTCCCAATGAATACAATCAAATGATTGAAGCTTATCCTTTAACGGAAAGGGAATTAGAGGTTTTGCAGTTGATTGTAGAAGGTTGCAGCAATGCTGTGATTGCAGAAAGGTTATATATCACTGTGGGAACTGTCAAAACTCATGTCCGAAATATCTTGAATAAACTCTGTGCGGATGACCGTACCCAAGCAGCTGTCCGTGCCCTCCGCTCTGGCTTAGTCATTTAAGATTATACCATAGAGTAACCTTTTACAGTTATAAGGTTAGTTGGTTGAACGCGATCGCGTGGCCAATAGGCCAAGGTTGAAGGTTCAAGGTTGAAGGTTGAAGGTTGAAGGTTGAAGGTTAGATGGTTGAAGGTTAGATGGTTAGATGGTTGAAGGTTAGATGGTTAGATGGTTGAAGGTTAGATGGTTGAAGGTTAGATGGTTGAAGGTTAGATGGTTAGATGGTTGAACGCGATCGCGTGGCCAATAGGCCAAGGTTAGATGGTTGTTCTCCCTAGGGGTCCGGTGTAGGATAGGTTGAAGATTAGAGCCTTAACAACTGAAAGCCGGATGTATAATTGGCAACCTGTAACTGGCAACCTGTAACCTGTAACCTTCAACCTGTAACCTTCAACCTGTAACCTTCAACCTGTAAC
>NZ_CEYLVT010000036.1:0-15509 GCF_982860115.1 Moorena sp. | reverse complement strand
TGTAACCTGTAACCTTCAACCTGTAACCTTCAACCTGTAACCTTCAACCTGTAACTGGCAACCTGTAACCTGTAACCTTCAACCTGTAACCTTCAACCTGTAACCTTCAACCTGTAACCTTCAACCTATAACCTTCAACCTGTAACCTTCAACCCAAATGGCTATCAAGGTCTACCTTGCTCCCATCTAGCGATCGCTTCTTGGGCAGCCTCATAGTAAGGGGTATCTTCTGGGACTAATTTTGCTGTGTTAATCGCGGAGAGAAACTTGCCTTGCGAAGCACGGGACTTAGCAATCTGATAAATTTTATCGCTAGCTTGAGCAATTAACGCTTGTGCTGTGGTATGCTTCGGTTGACCTGGTGGAATCTTACGCAGGGTTGCGATCGCACGATTATAACTAGACGCTTGATTACGTTGGACTTGTTTGATGGC
Source organism: Moorena sp. (assembly GCF_982860115.1). Classification (NCBI taxonomy): domain Bacteria; kingdom Bacillati; phylum Cyanobacteriota; class Cyanophyceae; order Coleofasciculales; family Coleofasciculaceae; genus Moorena; species Moorena sp. Next base: position 15,075 of record NZ_CEYLVT010000036.1, on the reverse strand, counting down.
TGTTTGGATAGTCTGTTGATTCTGGGACTTCTGTTGAGAGAGAATTTGCCACTGTTTAATGGCATCGTTAGCCAAAGGATAAACAGAAGGGTTATCTTTAGGAACTAGCTGGGCAGCTGCGATCGCTCCTTCAAAATCACTTTTTTTTGCCCGTTTCGTGGCTAGAGCCAAAATTGACTGACTCCAACGAGTGATATATTTTTGTGTCTGCTCATAAAGAGGATCCCCAGGTTTTACCTGACGGGCAATTGCGATCGCATCGCTATACACAGATGCCTGCTTCGGTTCAACTAACTGTCTTGCCTGGTCCAAAGCTGCTTGATTGGCCTTGATACGACTCGGTTCCCGCGATTTCTTTCCCTTACTTTCGAGGGGTTTACTCTTAGAATTTGGTAAGGGAGCTGGAATTGCCTGGGATGTTGACGCTGCAGGCAATGTTACTGGGGAATTCCTGACCTGATTAGTCTCTGGTACTGTGGTAGTTAATCTGGTAGTCTCTGTGTTTTTTATAACCTGCTGAGTAATCAAGCCTTGCTGGTTACGGACAACAGTTAGGCTGACTAGTCCTAACAACAAAGCTATACCACTACCCCAAAACAACCATTCTCGCCATGACGATAACTCTTCTGTATCAGTTTGAGGCTGGCTGTTTGAATAAGAAACTAAAGCTGCTGAGTCAGATAAGGTTTGGTTTGAGCTGTCAGTGTTAGTGGGTGAAGAACTATTCGGGTTTTGCTCTACCACCGATAAAGGTTTTTTTGTAAATTCACTCTCAAGGTGCGCGCCTCCAAGGCCGGGTTCCCCGGCCTTGGGTCGCGCCTCAAGATTATTCCCATGTTCGGAAAAAACCACCTTAGTAGCTTCTGAGTCAGTGATCGGGTCAGCCCATTGATTTTCTGGTGGTGAGCTCGCCCCTTCAGGCCAAATTTGTTGTTGTCGATACTCCTGTAAAGGAATCACCGTAAGAGGAATCTGAACTGGTCGCCAATGGTGTTGGCTCAACTCCGGTAGGCGCTCTGTGAGATACTCGTCAAGATTCTCAAGGGTAATATCAGTATCATAGTAACGCAGTGCTTCTAGAAGTGCTGAGGTGAATAAGCCATTCCCTAGAGCCGAAGCTTCGTGAGAAAACTGGTTGAGTTGACTAGAAAGTATCAGGGAAATACCCATTTGGTAGGCTAATTCCACTGTTTCAGCACCAACCGGTTCACCAGATGGCATTCCCGGTGAGCGGTTTATGTCTAACAATACCAGGATTTTATTGCTCCCCATAGTTTTGAGAGAGGAAAACAGGCATTCTATTGGTATACCTGTTCCTGGAATGTCATCTGGGTTGCCATCAATCGGCATGAGGTAGTCAACTTTATCCCAACTGACCCCACAGCCACTGAATAAGAACCAACGCCAACTTTCTGGGGAACCTGGACTCTGGCGAATCCTGTCGAGACATCTTAAAATATTTTCTCGGTTGGGGTAGGTTAAAAAATCATCAATCGGTGGTGAAGTATCAGTTAATAAAAGAAACTCACTGGGTTGCAGATGAGCTTGGTCTACAAAAAACCCTTGTAGTCTTTGAGCATCTGCTTGACCATAGTTTAGAGGTTGTAAGAACTGATAGTGGTTGATGCCAATTGCTATACCAGCGTAATTTGCCATTTACCCCATACCCTAGCGGCTGAAACTCGTAAATTTTATACCTAATTTTAGGTATGCCTAAATTTATTACTATTGCTGTAGTTTCTTCTTACACGCAAATTCTAGTTTAACCATGTTCAGCTTGACCTAACAGCTCAACTTTATTAATTCATTAATTATAACACTAGCGAACCTAGTCCACCTCTAAAGGCTCTCGAAGTACTTTCTCTCAATTTAGTTGATGTAAATATTTTCCTTCATGATAAGAATTGACCTTTTTTCAGCCTAATCAGAGGATACAAGACTATGTTATCCAAAGTAATCCGGCTATTGGTGTTACCCGGCTTAGTAGGGGTTAGTTGGTTGACGACAGTTGCCATTGTTCCCCAAAGCGCCGAAGCCAAGACAGCCCGTATTAATGTTACCCTGAATCGTGAGCCTGAGGAAACTTACCAAGGCTTTATGCGCCGTGCTGAAGTAGTTGCTAGAGCAGCAGCTCAACGGAGCTTCGATAGTGATATATTGACTACAAAGGTAGCGATTACTATTCTAGGGCAAAATCAAGGAGAAATTGCCCCAGTCTTGTTGTTAGAAGTCAGCCGTCCATCCTGGCAAAGACGACCGGATGCCAAGTATTGGGCAACTTATTTTCCCAATACCCAGTTCCTACTGCGAGTTGAGGAACCTGATTTTTCCCCTCAAAGTCAGCAACAGTCACTGGAACCAGCTTCCCCAAGTCCTGAGCCACCGCCAGCAAACAACCAGGCTCCTGAGCCACCAGCTTCCCCAAGTCCTGAGCCACCGCCAGCAAACAACCAGGCTCCTGAGTCACCACCAGCAACCAACCAGATAGAAGACCGAGATACAAGACAATGAAATAAGATAGAAAAGCTGTCTAACAATTTAAATAAATTACACTTATGGCTGTTCCTAAGAAGAAAACCTCAAAATCCAAACGGGATAAACGTAAAGCTAACTGGAAGCGCAAAGCGCATCTGGAAGCACAAAAAGCCCTCTCTCTCGGTAAAGCAGTGCTGAGTGGGCGTTCTAGCTTTGTTTATCCAACAAAGGAAGAAGAAGACGAAGAGTAGGTTTACTCATCCCCACCGGGCTTCGGACGGCTTATCGCTGATTTTACCATGGTTCCGGTGGGTTACCTATCACGAAGACAACGCGCTATACCCCTTGCTGCCCTAACACCTAGATCCGACTTTCGGGTCTCCAAGCTACTTACCTAGCTTAATAGATCTGAAGCTAATACTGAAGCTAGGCGTGAGAGTCTTGACTGATCAAGGAGTACTGTCTTCTCACCGCCGTTAATAAATTTTCAAAATTTTCTAGCCTCATTATCAGTATCCTGGTCAATATATACCAGGTAAAGTCAAAACCCCAACCCCTACCGGACAACTATCTGAAGTCCCCATAGGTTGCTGGGGATTGAACTGGCATATCTAAAACTGATTGATGTTTATTAACTTTTGGTGCTTAACAAACATCAATCATGATTCGGGCTGTGCCAATTAGATGTATCACAGCTTAATACCATTGAGTTGAGTTTGAAGTAAGTTCCAGACAATTTACCAAATATTTTTCATGGTTAATTGTTAGATTTTGTAAGTCAATTTTGCAAGTCAATTTTACAACTCAATTTTGCAACTCAATGGTCAGTAAACAATCATAATTTAGTAACTCCAGCAAGAATTGCCCAATGATAAGAAAACTTTTAATATCTGTAGCTGGTCGGGGACTGTGTGAAGAAATGTTCAACATGTTGGCCGAAATTCCTGCCATACAACAGGCATCGGTCACAGTCCTACATGTAGTGCCTCCTCAAGCCACGGCTGAAGCTATGTCAGCTAAGTTAGAAGAGGGGGGTAAAATCCTAGCAGATGCGGTCAAGTCGTTAAAAGTTGACCCCAGCAAAATAACTCCCAGACTGAAACAGGGAGACCCTAAAAATATCGTTACCCAAGTGGCAGACGAAGAAGAAACCGACCTGATTATTATGGGTTCGAGAGGACTAACTCGCCTAGAAGCGATTTTGGAAAACTCCGTTAGCCAATATGTGTTCCAATTGTCCTCCCGCCCAATGTTGTTGGTCAAAGACGATGTCTACGTCAAACAAATCAGACGGGTTATGGTGGCAATGGATAAATCTGATGCTGCTCAAAATTCCTTAGAGTTGGCTCTATCCCTAGTGCGAGATATGAAGAATGTTCAACTATATCTAGCTCGTGTTATCCCCGAAGCCAAACCTGATCAACTGATGACCAATGCTGAAGCAGACCCAGTTCTTGCAGAAGCAGCAGCAAAAGCCAAAAGGCTAGGTGTTTCTTACCGTTGTGTTCTAAGTGGCGGTAAGGCCGGACCAGGAATCTGCCAGTTAGCAGAGGACAATAACATCGACTTGCTGATTCTCGGTTCTCCTGACCGTCGCCCTTCTATCGCTAAGAGTTTAGTAGATTTAGACCGATTACTGGGGAATTCCTTGTCAAACTACGTCAGAGTAAAGGCCAACTGCCCAGTGTTGTTATCACGCACAACTATTTGAAGCAGTAAGTTATTAGCCATTAGCCATTAGTATTGCTAGTAAACCTCTTTTTGGTTACAACTTGCTTAAAAAGGGTTCATGGACAGTTAATGACTAATTACTTCAACTTCCACTTACTTTAACTTCCACGCACTTTAGTTGTGGGAGAGAGACTAGTAAATCCGGTAACCATCACTTCTCCCGCCTACTTTAGTGGCGGGAGAAGTTAACTTAACCGTTCTTTAATTGGAATTAATTATACAACGTTATACAAAAAATCCCTTGGACTTTCATCCTGGGAAGAATCCCACGCTGACCTTTGGCTAAGGAGCAATGCTTGGGCTTTTGGTACAGGCGTGGGGATTACCACCAGATCAGTTAACTAGTTTCCTGATCCTTCACGGCTTGCGGTTTGGATATAAAGAATTAGCAGGAAAACCGCAGGAACCAGCACAAACAAAATGCTGGCAACAAACCCTAGATCGTTAACTTGCATGATTATTAGTTCCTCTAAATCGTTTTTAACCCACCAGCTATAGAATACCATCAAGAAGGCTGTTCGCGAAGCGTCGCCTTCGGGGAATCGAAATAGAAGATTGAAATATAAGCCTGGCAAGAGGAAATTGGGCTCATGGTAGATAAGCGGGTTGACAATCCTTGTTAGATACATTCCATTGTCTTAGCTTTATTCCCTCACCAGCTAGCCCTTAAAATCTCTTGCTATGGTTACATGGCAGCAGATGGGGATTTGCTCTTCAGGTTTGGTTTAGTTTTAACGCTAACAGGTCCATTCACCAAGACTTGACAGGCTAATCGGTAAGTATCAGGCTTTTTCTTTAGTTTCCGATTTTCTACCTCAGTTCTAGGGGATAGATTTTCTATACCTGCCACAATTTCCACAATACAGGTACCACATTGACCATAACCGCCACAATTCACCAGCTTGCCCCGAAACGTGTAGAGATCTATGCGATTTTGCAGCATTTTCTCTCGTAAGTTCGCTCCATTGGCAGCAATGACCTCTTGGTCTTCCTTGACAAATTTGATATTAGCCATGATTCGTCCCAAGTCTGATCTTATTTTCTGACAGTATTTGTATTTTATTAAGGAATGTAAAAAAAATAAGCATCCCTGGTTAATGGTTCATGGCAAACTTTGCCATGAACCATTAACTCTAAACCAGAGCAGGTCTTCTGTCAATTTAGTTTTGCGAGTTAGGGCAAGGTTAATGGTATTAGATGTTAGGGGTTACTCCTTAACGTCTAATACCTAGGTTCTAATACTTAGCGCTTAATATCTAGGGTTTAATACCTAGGGTCTAATACCTAGTGCCTAATCGTGACAAGTATAGTTTACCCCTTAATTCAATTTTGATGAAATACTAGGGAATATCACTAACTTTACTGTCTGGGAGATTACTCACTGCCCGTTGCAAGTTGGCCAGAGCGCGGTTGTAGCCCAGAATTGCAGTAAGTTGGTTAATCCTAGCCCGGGTAAGGGCGGTTTGCTGGTTAATTACATCGGTTTGGGTACCAACCCCTGCCTGAAATCGTAATCGAGCTAGCCGGAGGCTCTCTTCTGCTACTTCTAGGGCAAAGGATGCCGTTTCAATACTCTCTTCATTGGAGTTTAATTGAGAATAAGCTTGTTCGATCTCGAAGCGTATTTGATCCCGTTGGTTAGCAAAACTGCTTTCAGCTAAGGCAACATCAATATCTTCCTGCCTGGCTCTAGCCATGGCTGCTCCGCCATCGAAAAAATTCCACTGGAATTGTGCCCCTACCGAATAACCATCAGCCATACTAAAAGTATCATTGAAGTTATCAAATAGGTCGATTCGACCAAATACGCTCACCTGAGGCCTTACTGCAGCGAGAGCAATGGTGCGTTGTTCCTTGTTGATCTGTCGTTGTACCAGTTGCTGTTCTAATTCAGATCGGTTTTTATATGACAAGACCAGGCTCTGTTCTAGAGATAAATCCCAACTTCCAGCAATTTCGATGGGATCTGCTGCAGTAATTTCTGCGGATTGAGATAAGTTTAATAACTCTGCCAGCTGACGTCGGGCAATACGTTGGTCACTCAGAGCATTGGTCAACCCTTGAGAGTCATTGGCTAGCTCAACTTGCTGTTGCAAGACTTCAAATCGGGTTCCTAAGCCAGCTTGTTCCAGTAACTCGGTATCCCGTAGAATCTGAGCAGACTCAGTAACTGCCGCTTGGGAAATCTCAACACGAGCATCAGCTTCTTGTAAATTGTAATAGGCAAGGGTGACCTGAAGTCGGATCTCTTCAGAGAGGCGTTCTACCTCCAGCTGTTGCAAGTTTAGCTGTTCTTCCGCTAGCCGGACTTGTGCTGGTCGTTGCCCACTAGTGTATAGGTTATAATTCAAAGTTAGGTCTGCAGTCAAACTTCCTGATGCCGCAGGATTTGAAGGAAGACTGTCTGGTGGCAGAGGCTCTAGACCCATAGCTTCACGATCTTCGCGAATATTGTCACGAGTTGCCTGACCACTTATCTGGTCTCCTGTACTCTGTGCATATTGAATTTGTGCAGTTGTTGTCAAAGTGGGATACCAAGCGGTTAAGGCTTCTTCGAGAACAAACTGATTACGTTCCAAGTTCAGTTGTGCTTGCTGTAATTCCTGATTATTACGCTTTGCCAGTTCTATGGTCTGTTGGAGGGTAATTGGCTGTGTGATATCGATCTGGACTTCCTGGCTTTGGGTAGGAAATGATAACGGATTGGGGTCAGGATCAAGAAACTCTGGCGCTGAGGTTCCAGGGGTTGGTGAGCTTCCAGAGGTTTGTGACATTAACTCAGGGTTTTCCTCTGTGGCAGATTCAACTACCGTATCCTCACCAACGTCTACGGATTGCGTTCGCGAAGCGTCGCCTTCGGCGAATGGCGCTGCCAGCTCAGCCACAGCAGGAATGGACTCCTCTTGGTTTGCCTGATCAGTAGGCAGGGTGGTTTGATCAATAATTTCTTGGACTAATTCTGCTTCTGAGGGTGAGGAATCTACAGAGGAAATAGACTCCTGTTGCTCTGGCTGCTTGGGAGCTGGGTTAGTGTTATTGATGACTTCTACCACTAGCTCCCCTCCCTCTGGGTTTGGGGCTGCTTCTGTTAGGGATTCTTGGTTAGGTGAAGCTACTGAGTTATTCTGAGGCTTAGTAAGTGATGATAAATCTTCTGAGGCTCCGGATTCCATGCCGCTCAAGGCAATTGCCGTCCCCACACCTACAGCTAATATATAACGAAAAGTTGGCATAGATTTTACAGTTGATTTTAGTCTTAGCAGAACTACTTCTCTTGCTCAATTTAGCAACCAATGGCAGGATAATGGCTTGCTATTGGGTTTAGCAAAGGAATATTCCCGGTTTGCATATCTAAATCAGGATTGAGCCTCAAATTGCCATTTTTTATAGGAGTTGCTCTTTAACAAGACTTTATTATAGTGGGCAATGGCTTCACAGTATCCTCATATTGGCAATTTTCTGTTGCAGGGAGAAAAGTGACTAGATGCGTTCGCTTTTAGCGGAAGCTTCCCTTCATCGCATAACCCCTATCTCACAGATTGAAATTGTGAATAGGGGCTGTTCGCTTTTAGCGGAAGCGAAGCTTCATCGCTTTTAGCGGAAGCGAAGCTTCATCGGGAGATGGGGAGATGGGGAGATGGGGAGATGGGGAGATGGGGTGCATCTGATATTTGTAAAAAAGAAGGGGAAGTGTGGGGAGTGTGGCAAGTGTTGGAAGTGTTGGAAGTGTCGGGCACTGGCGTGGTAATTTTCGCGGTAATTTTCCCCTAATTGCATGGATTGAGATGCACCTATTCTCTAGTCTACGTATGTTCAGGGTTAGTTGTGTTCCAAGGTTTTTGCGTTCGCATAAGCGCGGAAGCTTACCTTCATCCCGTAGCGGCTCGTACCGAGCATCGTATTCTCTTGCTTACTATCTATTAATTCTTTTTATTAATCATTAAGTAATAAATAAACAAAACTGTGTATGACTAAGGTGTATGGCTAAGGATTGACAGTGGGATAACCTTATTTCTTTAAAAAAGGCGTTAGGAATCTAGCCATAGACCTTCCGCTAGTCAAAACACCTAAGTTCTTTTTTAAAACAAGCAGACCTTAATTTTAGTCACCCATGCAGCCCAAAAACATCAATAAAAAAAATCAATACTTAGTTTTATTGATTGCTTTGATATTAGTTACAATAGAGTATTATTGGTTATAGTTTTTTAGGCATTTATATGATCTGTTAACTATTCCCTAAAAATCTATACTTTTTCGGTTCCCTGTTCCCTGTTCCCTGTTCCCTGTTCCCTGTTCCCTGTTTATACACTTCATTGATGATCGCCTAAGTTTGTCTATTTTTTAGATATAGTTTTTTCTAGTTCAGATTATATAAATTAGTCAGGAAATTAAGAGCACCACTGACTCATTAATAATAAAACGCTGAACTATAAATTCTGAAACACTCTGACGTTAATCGTAATTATAATGTGTTAACCCTACAAAGGTTGAGAATTTATTCATTACAAAAAATCGTGAAGTATTGAATTATTTTTGATAATTTTTATAGCTTGTTTGATGTCCTGGGTACGGTCTTTTTTTGCAATTAACGTAGCATTGCGATCGCGTACCACCAGCACATCGTCTAAACCAATAGTAACAATCACCTCATCGTCACTACTAGAGTAGACAATTGCTCCTTGAGTATCCAGTTCCACATGATTAGCCATTGCCACATTTTTAGCATCGCTATTATGCAGGCGTTCTAAGGCATTCCAATCTCCCAAATCATCCCAAGCAAAGGAGGCTGGTAAAACATAAGCTAGCTGTGTTTTTTCCATCAAAGCGTAGTCAATACTTTTCTTTTCTAGCTCAGCATAAGCCGCCACACCTTTTTCTTCTAAAGGGGCAATAATTTCTGGTGCATGGGTGCGCAATTCATCTAAAACTACCCCAGCCCGGAAAATGAACATTCCACTGTTCCAGCTGAATCGACCAGTAGACAAAAATTCCTCAGCGGTCTCTTGGTTAGGCTTTTCGGTGAACCGACTGACCTGATACACTGGCAATCCCTCAAACGTGCCAGTCTTCTGACCTTGCTCAATGTAACCGTAGCCTGTAGAAGGGTATTGGGGCGTGATGCCTAAGGTCACAATCGATGACTCAGTGGCAGCCAATTGAGCAGCCGCCTTGATAGTTTGCTGAAACCCTTGCTCATCTTCAATCCAGTGGTCAGCAGGGAAAAAGCCCACTACCGCATCTTCTCCGTAAGCCTTGGCAATCTCTAGAGTTGCCCAAGCCACTGCTGGTGCTGTATCCCGTCCTTCCGGTTCAGCTAATAGATGCTTTTGGGGTAATGATGGTAGTTGTTGAGTCACTCCCTCAGCTAACATAGCAGAAGTAATCACCCACAACTGTTCTGGCCCGACCGTCAGCTTACTCAATCGGTCAGCCGTTGCCTGCAAAAGACTCTTGCCACTACCATCCAAACATAAAAACTGCTTGGGTCGGTGCTTACGGCTCAATGGCCAAAACCGTTCTCCTTTGCCACCAGCAAGAATCACAGGGATGAGAGAGTTATCCATGATGTAGCCTTAACTGTAGTTTTCTGCTACATACTAACCTCACTTTCCCTGATTCAGCTGGTATAGGCTGTAGATTATGAAAAATGGTTAAAGTACTTGTTTAGCCATTACATTAGTCATTACATTAGTCCTTAAATTAGTCATTTGTCCACCAATTCCTTCATCCGTATTCAGGTATTCGTGTTGTGCATTGATCAAAAAGGACTAATCACTCTTAGATGTTCCTCAAAGCGCTTTCACCAGGAGCTTTAGCCCTGGGTAGCCAAAGCGCTTTTTTCAATTAAGCCACTTTGAAGGTAGGCACAATGGTTTATTGGCTTTGACTTCTAGACTTATGGACTAATAGGCCAACAACAATATCTTAAACTGTAGCCACAGGCTACAGTTTAATTGGATAGCCAACTATAGGCTTGGAACTTGAATCCTTTAACAGTCATCACAATTCATAGGTAAATTTGGATACAGGTGTGATTAATAATGCCTCAGCTTCAACACCCCAACCATCACCCCAAGAGGGTGATACAGGAGTCTCTTACTCTCAGCTTGACCTGACTACAGACCTAGACGCTTCTGTCTCTGGATTAAGATTAACCCTTGCCCCCTATTTGCGGTGGGTATTCTGGAGTAGTGCTTTTGTCCTGACAGCAGTTATTTCTGCGGCTTTGGGAGCAACCTTAGCCCTAGTTACCCCATTGTCGCCCCTGATTAAATCCCATTCTCAACCCGAAAAGGCTAAAATCCCCCAGAATCAACCAGCTGCTTCTGACCACAATTCTTCTCGTAGAAATTTTCCCTACAACCTGTCACGACCAGTCAATATCCTGGTGATGGGCATAGACCGAGTCCCAGATGCGTTGCCAGGTTCCCCAGAGGTTTTTGGTGGTCGCAGTGATACCCTGTTGCTGTTGCGCTTAGACCCCAAAGACCACTCCGTGAATATGCTTTCAATTCCACGGGATACCAGAATAGAAATTCCTGGTGTTGGGATAATTAAAATTAACGATGCCAATGTCAAAGGTGGATCTACCTTAACCGCAGAAGTGGTTAGCCGAACCTTAAATGATGTACCCATTGATAGGTATGTGCGCATTACCACTGATGCATTTCGGGAACTTGTGGATTTGGTCGGTGGCCTGGAAGTCTTTGTGCCTGAGAAGATGGAATATGTAGATCTCACTCAGAAACTGGAAATTGATTTAGAACCAGGGTGGCAAACCTTGAATGGAGACCAAGCCGAACAATTTGCTCGATACCGAAAAGACAATGGTGATATTGCTCGGATACAACGGCAGCAGATCTTACTCAAGGCACTGCGCCAGCGTTTAGTTACTCCCAGTGTGGTGCCTCGTTTACCAAAAATCCTGCGAGTGATGCAGCAGTATATTGATACCAATCTCAGCTTAGAGGAAATCTTGGCACTGGTTGGTTTTGGTCTAGAGGTTGGTAAAGATAATATCAGGATGGTACTCTTGCCCGGTCGATTCAGCAACGCTGATGAATACATTGCCAGTTACTGGCTGATGAATTCACGAGGGCGAGACCGAGTCATGAGTGAGTATTTCGAGCAAGAGCCCAAATACAAGAGTTCATTAAAGCGCCGCCGTTCACCCCATCGGGTCAGAATTGCGGTTCAAAATGCTACCGATGACCCAGAACTTGGTCGCCGTGTTGCCCGCTATTTAGCCAGACATGACTTCTACAATGTCTATTATGTCTCAGATTGGCCTGACCGCTTGTCCCAGACTGAGATTATTGTTCAGCAAGGGGACATAAAAACAGCAGATATTGTCAAAAAAGTCCTGGGACTAGGTAGAGTAGAAGCATCCTCTACTGGTCATCTCAAATCTGAGCTGACTATTCGAGTCGGTGAAGATTGGTTAGAGAGGGAGTTTTAGGCTTTAAGTTTTAAGGAGTCAGGTTGACGAGTGATTAGGGTGATTTGGCGACGCTTATTGGGACTAATTTTAGTTCTTGTTATGGCTTGGCTATGGGTGCTTTTATCGGCTACTCCTGCCTATGCTCAGGAGAAAACAGTAAATCATTCCCTTACGGAATTGAGTTATCGTGACTTTTCCAATATGAATTTAGTTGGTGGCGTATTTGCAGGGGCTGAAATGCGAGGCACAAACTTCCAAGGTGCTGACCTGAGTGGATCTATCTTCACCAAGGGAAATTTATTGAAAGCCAATCTCGAAGGTGCAAATCTGACCAATTCTTTGGCAGATCGGGTATTTTTAGACCAAGCTATTTTGACCAATGCTATTTTGACCGATGCAATTATGAATAGCACCAGGTTTTACGATGCCGAGATAACTGGTGCTGATTTTACCAATGCCGTGATTGACCGCTATCAGGCTAAACTGATGTGTGAGCGTGCTACGGGGGTAAATCCTGTAACTGGTATCTCGACACGGGATAGTTTAGGCTGTCGCTAGGCTTAAGGAGTTGAGCTGAGCTAAGGGGTTCCAGAGCAGGATGTCTTGTAACAATTGCTGATAACCAGCCACATTGGGATGGAGACCATCTGGAGATAGGTGTTGAGAGCACCAATCATAACCACGGGACTTCCATAAGTCAAAAACGTCCAGATAGGGAATTTGACGCCTCAGACACGCAAGGCGAGTTGCTTCTTTGTAGCAGTACTGGTCAGCATGATTGTAGTAAAAACAATCGAGAAAGGGCATTTTCCTTTCATCCACTGGTACCATGCCCACAAATAGCACTGGACAAAGTTGCTGAGCTAGCTCAAGCAGATTGGCTAGTTCTTCCTGGAAACTCTCAAAATTAGTAAAATTTTTGCCATCGGGACGTCCCAAACGGGCTGAATCGTTAACGCCCACCGATAAAATAATGGCATCTGGTACACGGTTTCTGAGTTCACCACGACTGCGAAATTCATGTTCGAGTCGCTTGTGGACTTGGGTAACCCCATCACCCCGAACTCCCAAATTGTAGAGTACATGACCAGGACTATCGGGTAACATCCACTGACGTCGCAGTCGCTCTACCCAACCGCCACCTTCTGGGTCTCCAAATCCATAGATCAGACTATCTCCGAGGACAACGAACTTCAGGGGAGTTCTTTGGCGCTGATGGAATGACTCAAAGCTAGGAGCGGCAAGTGTTTGCATAGACAAAATTTATTTGGTCAGATAATTGTTAACAACTCGACACACTCAAGATAGCTTAGCAATGGTATGATTTTTTGTATATGAAATAAGGTACATTTACCACAGGAGTGAATTAAGGTACTCTCACCCCTAAGGTTGCCCATCGATGCGATCGCATCGATACGATACTATTGAGATATACCATGTACAGAGCCGATTTACGCGGTAATTACCCAAGTCACCCTGAAATTTCCATTGCCTTGGGAAACTTGAGTCAGTAGTAACTCCCAGAGCAAAGGAGGTTAGTAGGAAAAACCAACTAAACTTCCGCGCGTCCTATTACAGATACAATTTATACGTAATCCCATTTACACATAAGTAGGCTGGGATAGTTTGGTAGAACTTCCCAGCCTTGGTTAGATATATAGTTTCAGTATAGTTAGTAGATTCGGTATAGATAGTACAAATTGACTGTTCTTTCTTATTATTGTCATACTTACCAAGGAATGTAAGTAGCATTCCCCCAACTTCACAAATTCTTTCACTTTTTGATGGTATATTATTAACTTCAAGAAAAATTTGATGAGTTGTATCAAGGGTAACCCCTAGTTTAGAAGTGAAGTATGCTAAGCTAGAGGGGGCAATACTGATTTTAAGTAGAAATAGCAAAACCTGATCAACCTTATGCTGCACAAAAGCTATAACTTTGATTCAATGGACATTCTGCAACGGACGGAGCAGCTAGTAAGTGCAGCGTCTAATCGTTATCGGATCACTGTACAACTGGCCAACCGTGCCAAGCGCCGTCGCTTCGAGGATTTTGAAAGTCTAGATGAGCCATCCATGAAGCCAGTGCTGCGAGCAATTGTTGAGATGTCTGATGAACTGACCCAGCCAGAGATTATTGCGGACTAAGTTATCGTACTGAGTGAGTCAGTGGGTCAGGGGGTTGCGTCAGGGGCAAGAATAGTTCATTCACCTAGTTTTATCCCAAGGTTGTCTAAGAATGTTCCATAGCCGTCTCAAAGCAATTTACAACACTAATGGAATTAAACTAGCGCTAGGTTTAGCTCTTACCACTATGACCAGTGGTTTACTATTGCTGTGGGAATCCCACGACCAAGCGCCTGGTGTCTTCCAGCTCCTAGGAGCACAGCCTGCTGTGGCTCAGTTTTTTATTCCCCCAGAGATTAGCAAGGTAGTATATAAGCGTTTACCGGATTTACCACAAGAGAACCAATACATTAGTAAAGAAAGCGGTGAAGTCGCTGCGAATAATACTTTGGTTAACCGCTTAATTCGGTATCACGTCTATGGGAAAAAACGGTTGCCCAATTACCGCTTTGATTGGAAATTGACTATGGCTGACTATCTAGGTGCATACGATTACCTAGAAGCATCCCAGTATCCCAGTGGGGATACTTTAACCGAAAATCCCATGGAAGGGGATATTGCAGCGATAGAACAATTAACTCGTGCCGAACGGGATGCACTAGTAAGCGTTTTAGTTAGCCTATTCAATCCCAATCGCACCGAAACTGTGGCACCAGAGTCGAACACACAACCATCACCTGCAACAACCTCCAATCCTACATCACCTGCCACAACTTCCAATCCTAGAAGAGGGGTATCTTTACCTCAACCAGGAGATGCTCAGTTGCTCAAACCTAATTGACTTGTTGGTGAATTAGTCAGAATCACGTTAATGGAACGTCTGGTTAAACATGGAGAAGGCTGGCGTATTGGTTGGGATCCTGAGGCTCCTAACTATAAAGGTTTAGTGGGTGGTGAGGACTGGGCATTTGAACTAACGGAGTCGGAGTTGAATGACTTTTGTCGGTTGTTGCTGCAATTAGCTCAGACTATGAGTGAGATGGCAAGTGAGTTGATGGATGAAGAGAAAATCACTTGTGAAGCAGAAAGCGATTGGCTGTGGATGGAGGTAGAGGGCTATCCTTCTGCTTATACCCTACGCTTGATTTTGAATCAGGGACGTTGTTGTGAGGGGAGCTGGGTGGCAACAGCGGTTCCAGGGTTGCTAGCAGCAGCTAAGTCTCTGAAAGTTTTTTAGTGAGCTTGTTCAAATCTCGAATAGTGTGGTATATTAAATAAGGTTTTCCGGGGCGTAGCGCAGCTTGGTAGCGCACCACTTTGGGGTAGTGGGGGTCGTGGGTTCAAATCCCGCCGCTCCGATT
>NZ_CEYLVT010000035.1:14124-44716 GCF_982860115.1 Moorena sp. | reverse complement strand
GTAAGATAGTGGAGCCTTATTAAAAAATATTTAACCCTTTTCTGCATAACCTGCTCACTATAAAGGCTCCACTATCTAAGGTTTTGTCTCCGGGGGAAACCACGGCAGTTGCTCATGGGGGTAACCCCCGCATGAAGGCACTGCCTCCCCAAGACCGCGCTGCATCGCTTCTTCAATATCAAAACGTTTCTTATAGGCAGCGATTGCTTCAGAGACACTACTCATATTTGTTAAAATAAACCAACCTTCTTTAGTTACTGATTTTCGATAACGGTGCGCGTTCCCTAGCGCTTTGAAAAAGCGCGGGGTCGCATCGCAACTTTTATTCCATTTACAGGCTACACTAAATCCTTTTATTTTTTGAGTTTTTGTAACTTTAAATTTTTAAAAAAATAACAATTTTTTCGGTTTTATTCCACAATTTGTTAAGGAAATTCATCCGGTATTTGCTAGTTCAATCACGATTCTTTTAGTCTTAAACAAAATTGAAAACCTTGTCTTGATGCAGTCGCTCATGGGGGAAACCAACGGCAGTCGCTCATGGTTTTGGGTCTGTGTGCGGAACCTGCGTCCGCACCTTGTAAGCCCCGTGGGAACCCCCAAGACCGCGCTGCCTCCCCAAGACCGCGCTGCATCGCTGTGTATCTAGCCATTGATCCAATTTAACCGAACAAAACTCTCGGTCTCCCAAAACCACAACTTGATAGTTATCAAATAGCCCTATAATATTGGAAATTAGTTTTTTTTGCTCTGACAAATTGCTTGATACTAACTTTGATAGAAGTTCAAAATAAACAGGGATTGCTCGGTTTTTATAAATTATACTAATCATAAATAAGTTGTAGTTTTTCCGGACAAAACCTTAGACAGTTGAGCCTTATTGACAAGATTTAACCCTTTTATTCATAGTCTGCCGACATTAAAGGCTCAACTGTCTTACGGTAACTTCAAACCAAATAGTTCTATCTAGGGCTAAATAGATTTTTTCTTTTTTATTTAATCTTTGATATATCCATTCTTTAATAATTGGAAACCACAAGGATTCTATCTGAAATACTGGTAAGGACAAAAATCTCTGTAGCTTTTTACGTCTTGATCTAAATTGAATGGGTAAAGGTAGCGGTGCAGCTTGACAATTTCTGACCTATATTTTTTTACCATAATTTGCTCAATTTAATATATATCAAGGGTTACATACCGCTTGTCGCTCCCCCAGGTATTTATCACTTTATAATATTTTTTTACTTATAAAATTTTAGCACTTTTATAAGGATTTTTGAATCAGTATTTATTATTGCTTAGATAAGTATTCCTAATTTGTTGATAGTCAAATTCCTATATTTTTCCATAAAAAAATGCGTTATTTAAGGTCAATGGAATGTTGCATCACTACTTGTGTACCACTACCGCTTTGTTGTCACCCCTGACTGACAAAAGGCGGTCACTGTTTTGTCAAACTGTTTGTCAGATGTATGTTTGAGGGATTAAAAAAAACTGAGTGGGAGCCAGCGTTCTTTGATGCGCGATGCCACTCAAAACCATAGGAACGCACTTGAAAAAAAACTCCCGCCTCTACAATGCCCTGAATACCTGGCAGCGGTCTTGCCAGTCCCTGGGCACACAAAGCCCATCTAACGGTCTGTCTATGGATGGTGGTAGCGAAGATCCATAGTGGTGAAGTTAATCTGACCCGTTGGATATCCTATCTGCCCTGCCTTTGACAGTATGCTCACAGTAAGCACAGACGGGTCCGTCGATGGCTCAATAACCCTCGTATCAATGTACATCGACTGTATAAACCCAAGATCCAAGCGGCCTTGGTCCACTGGCAACAGGAGTGTCTTTACTTGAGCTTGGATACGTCGTTGTTCACCGGATGAATATTGCCAGCTCCCTTGTGGCAGTGGTTTATCGGGGTCGTGGCCTGCCAGTGGCGTCGGCTATGCTTCACCACAGCAGTGCTATGGTTTCCCACACGCGACTACCGAGATGTGTTGAATCAGGCAGCTTGGTGCCTACCCAAAGACGTGAAAATTGTCTTATTGGCTGCTAATCGGGTTTGTCCATAAGGATTTGATCAAAGCCCTGAGTGGCGCAATTGGCTAAGGCATTATCGTATCCGTTTGAAAGAGGTGCGCTTGTTTTGGCCCTAGGGTATTGGTTGGTGTCAACTTAAACAGTTTCACGCTCTACGGGGCGAAGCGCTGTGTTTTCACAACGTGGGATTGCATAAAGACCAATGGTATGGCTCGGTTCACATAGCGTTTGGGCGCAAAAATATCAATGGTGAGTTTTGGGCCCAAACGCTATGTGAACCGACCACCTTACTTTCATTGCTGTGAATACGGATTGAAATTCGATATTGAGGAGGCTTTTTTGGACGACCCTACCAACGGCTGGAACATCCAGAAGTCTGAGATTCGGTGTGTATGTGCCCTTTCAAGACTGTGGTTCATCTTGGCCTTGGCCACACTTTATGTCACAGCGCAAGGCACATTGGTTGTGCAAACGGGAAAACGACGGTGGGTTGACACCCATTGGCGCACGTGGCAACAGCTACTTCCGCATCGGCATAGATTGGGTCAAAACTGCTCTGTTAAACGGATGGCGACTGATTCGTCACGTCAGTTTCACCTCCAACCGTGATCCTCACCCAGTTATGGCATCGCGCAAACAACACGAAAAACGAACTTATAGGCATTAGTTCAAAGTACTGACGTACCAATATGCTCCGGAATAACTTTTGTCAGTCAATCAGGTTGTCACCCCGTCAGACCGCTATCAAAAGACGGAAGGGTACCCTCAGGATCAAAATTATCTCCTGATCAATAGACCTCTTGCAAAAATATTTTGAGTTATGATGGTATTTTTTGTAAAAATTAGCTAAATTGTATACTACGCTTATACACAAAGAGATTACAAAGCAAGTTTGTTAGTCTTAAGCCTAGGCTAAATAAAAAATTGCAAAAATTTTTATTATACCACGAAAAACTTTTGCAAAAGGTCTAATCTCAACATTAGTAACATGATTCCCCCTTTATGCCCTCTAACTCTCACGATTTTTCGCTCCTTTTTGCCAGAAGGCTTTCCCAATAAAAACTGAGCGAGAAGGTGGAACGTGAAGTTTTTTGGCTACATATAAAGTGACTTTTGTCAATTTTTTTGTAAAGAAATATGTTTATAAGGCATAGGTCTAAAGACACGGGGCTTTCAGCATCGTTGATTCTTTGTAAGTTTTTACTCTGAGGACTGAGCACTGAGGCACTTAATCCTATTATCGACTCATATGCTCCTCCAAAAGCTTTTTAGCCCGAGGCTTATAAATCAGATGGAACAGCGCCTCTAGATAACGCAGCATATCCTCCTGGTTGGCCTTAGACGTATAGTTCCAGAAGCCGTAAATCCGTGCTAAGGATAGCAACCGTGTAGTGTTGATTTTCCAAGTATAGGTGCTGTAGACTCGTTCTATGCCCTGATTGGAAATTTCCTGCCAGTACTGGGGATTTTCCTCACACTTAGTCACAAAATCCAGGATTTTTTGAGCCATTTCCTCCTGGTTAGTCGGGTTAATCAGGATACCATTGACCTTGTCCTGAATAATCTCCAACGGTCCACCAAATTGGGTACCAAAGGTTGGTAAACCAGAAATCATGGATTCCAAAATTGTTAGACCAAAGGCTTCAAACAGCGCTGGCTGAACAAAAATACCATGACGGTCAGCAATCACCCGATAGACTTCACCAGAATCACTCTTTGATAAGCGCACCCCTAACCAGCGGATCTTGCCGTAGAGATTATACTCCTCAATAATCTGGTAAAGCTTGACAATTTCTGCCTTTTCTTCGCTGTCGCTGGAGTCTTCAGTGCGCAAGTTACCCGCAATTAAAATCAAGTTACAGCGTTCCTGCAACTTTCGACTCTTACCAAAGCACTCCGCTAATCCAGTCAGGTTCTTAATGCGGTCAAGACGAGCCATGGAAAAAATCGGGCGCTTGTTAGGATAATCCAGTTTGCCAAACACCTGGGCCTCGTCATCTAGGGTAAACAGAAATTCATCCAACCGCTTAATATCACTAGCTACTCGCCCTTGAGTGCGGGTGTAGGGGAAGAAGATGGTTTCATTTACTCCCGGTGGCACTACATTAAACTTCGGAGAGAATAACTCAATGCCATTAATCACATGATACAGGTCTGGCATGGTGAAGTTCTGGTAAGACTCATACTGACCCACACTATCAGCAGTACCCACAATTTCCTGATAGGTACTGCTGATAATAAAATTAGCCGCATTCATGGCAATTAAATCAGCAGTAAATTGCAGGGAGAAGTGGTATTGCTGTTCTGAGTCTTGCCAGTACAGGTTACTAAATAGGTATTTGGACTTTTCTAGGGCATGGGCAATATTACACTGGATAACTTTCAACCGTCGCGCCAGCAGGAACGCTACTAGATTACCATCGGAATAGTTTCCTACAATCAGGTCGGGACGACCTTGGAATTCTCCTAGCAGTTCCTTTTCGGCATCTATGGCGTAGGTTTCTATATACGGCCAAATCTCAAACCGAGAAATCCAATCCTGGGTAACTTTCGGATTGAACTCTCGAAACGGTACCCGTAAAATCCAGGCATTTTCTGTACCGTTAACTTTCTCTAACCGTTCATTACACCGAGTTCCATCATTGTTGGGGATTAAGCGGGTGAGAATGATCACCTTAGGCTGAATGTTTAATCCCGCCAGAGTCAGGTTTTCTTGCAACTGCTTTTCTAAACTCTTAGCTTGGTCAAGGACATATACCACTTGACCCCCTGTATCTGGACGTCCTAATACCCCTTCTTGTCCAAACCAGCCGTGAAGCGATACCAGGACAATCCGGAAAATCATTGGGATGCGGGAGAGGAACTGTTCCAATGCCCCATCATCCGGTTCATCAATCAATTCATCCAGCATTGCCAAGGTTTCCCGCACTCGACTAGCAGTGTTTCCCCAGCCTGCTTCAAAACCCATCTCTTGCAGCTTAAAGCGGAATTTGTCATAGGATTCGCTGTCTGGGCGATCGCTTACAAATTCCAAAGCCAACTTCACCTGCTCTGACAGTTGCTGCTGATTCTGAATGCGCTCGTTAATCAGCAGCTGGTTTCCTTGGAAATGACGCACTTTCAAGAAACCGTACAACGACTCCAACCACTGCTGAGGGTCTTGAAACAGTTTACTGGAGAGATAGCGGTTTAGGAAGCGGACTCCCTTACCAATATTCTTGGGATCGCGAATGACTGGGCTGTAGTCATAAAACGGCTTAAAATCCAGCTGGAGAACCTCCCCGACCTTGGGGTTGTAGCGATTGACAAAGCGATCGCGTATATCCAGCAGTTCCTCTGGTGTAACCTCTTGCGCTCTTAAGTCTTCAAACAGACGGAAAGCTCTTTTAGCCGCAATTTTGGGTCGGATAATCAGGCACAGACTTTCATCTTCCAGAATAATTTCCTGGGTGTAATAAATCAGCTTCCCTAAATGAGAAGAATGATAAAAGTATTCGGATTTTTTGTGATTAGTGCAGTATTCATTAAAAGCAGCCAGAATTTCGTTCCGCAGTAAATACCTGGGTTCTGCGGTTTTTAACTGGCTGCTAAAGTGACGTAGATCGCTCTTTTCGTCACTTTCGAGAACATCCTGAATTAGGTTGAGCATTGAAACTCCCCAAATACAAGTAAACTATATTGAAACCAACAACCCTATAAAAAATTACTCTAAAGAATAGTGATTCCCGCGCACTACAGATCAGGAATAAATATTCTTTTAGATATATGGACAAGGTTCTCGCAAAATAACTATCTTGGCACACACAAAGATTAAAGCATGTAAAGCTGCCCATACTTCTGCCGAATGTAGCGGATGAATGGATCGATGCGTAAAGCAGTACCAGTGACGCTCTTAATCAATTCAGCCGCTGTGTATTTGCAACCATGTTGGTAAATGTTGTCCTTCAACCAATTATGGAGCGTACTAAAGTTTCCTTGCTCAATTTTTGGTATGATATCAGATTGTTCCGTTACTGCGGCTTCAAAAAACTGGGCGCTCATCAAGTTACCCAAGGTGTAGCATTGGAACATTCCCCCAATCTGACCAGTGTACCAGTGAACATCTTGCAACACCCCGTCACTGTCATTCTGGGGAACAACCCCTAAATCTTGATAATAGCGTTCATTCCAGGCTTCCGGTAAATCCCTCACCTGCAGCTTACCCTCGAGCATCATCAGTTCTAAGTCAAAGCGGATCATGACGTGGAGATTGTAAGTCACCTCATCAGCATCCATGCGAATTACAGACCGCTGCACCTTGTTGATTGCCTGATAAAAGGCATCGAGGGAAACATTACCCAGTTGGGAGGGGAAGTAGGATTGTACTTGGGGATAGAAAAATTTCCAGAAGCCCCGACTACGCCCAACAATATTTTCCCAAAGTCGGGACTGGCTTTCGTGGACACCCGAGGATGTCCCACAGGCAAGAGGAGTGCCTTCCAAATCTCGCCTAATTCCTTGCTCATAAAGACCATGACCCATTTCGTGGATGCTGCTAAATAGAGCCTGACTCAGGTCATCTTCATCAACACGGGTCGTAATCCGCACATCACCGGTAGAGAAGTTTATCATAAATGGGTGATGGGTTTGATCTTGCCGTCCCCGCTCAAAGTCATACCCCATTTGCTTCATGACCTTGAGAGTCAAATCTAACTGTTGCTCTTCAGGATATCGTTGGTGTAAACAGTTGTCATCGGTGGGACTTTGGGCAGTAATAGCTTCGACAATTGGCACTAATTCCTCTCGCAACTGAGAAAAAAGCGTCCGCAAAATAGAGACTTTCATCCCATAGTCAGCAAAGTCAATTAACGGGTCAGCGATATGTTCGTAACCTGGAAAAAAATAAGCCATTTCACGGCTGAGGTCAAGAGTTTTTTCCAAGTAAGGGCGCACCGCTGCAAAGTCGTTGGTGGCTCTTGCCTTTACCCAAACACTGTACGTTTCTGTCCGATGTTCAGAGAATTCTCCCATAAATTCCGCTGGCACCTGCACGGCTCTGTGGTAATTTTTTCTAGTGCAGCGGATGAGGCTAGCTTCGTCAGAAAAGTAAGGTAGAGTTTCTTCATAGGGGCGTAAGCCTTCCAGGAGTTCGCCCATGGCTGGGTCAGTAAATTTACTATGGGCAATTTTTTGTAGAGTAGCCAGCTGACGTCCCCTAGCAGCTGCACCACCGGGAGGCATATAGGTTGCTTGATCCCAGTACAACAAAGATGCGGCTGCTTCTAAGTCGTTAATTTCACTAAGGCGTTTTTTGAGATTGAGAAGTTTCGGTTGAGTTTTTTCGGTAGTCTGCATGATGCTAGATTGACACATTCAGGCTATTAGTTTAGGGTTACGGTATTTTGCCGAATAGTAAATGTACACCTGACGACCGAAAAGAAAAATCTTACCCACAAATATGTCCGATACTAATAAATCAGACAAGTGGGCTGAAAGCTAAGACCAAGTTGCGTTTTTCAAGTGCAATTTACTTGTCGGACAATGGCGAAATAACCAAGTCCTTATTTCCTCTCGTTACGATTTAAGCTGCAACTTGGTACGAGCACTCTGGTAAAGCTGAGTAACTGACTCAGATGCCAATGGCTATGAAAACGTCATACCCATAGCTGAGTGTAATAGCATAGTATACGAACTACTATTGTGCCATTTCTTAAGGACTTACTAGTATAGTGTAATCCCTTAAAACCAGACAATCGCTCTAGCTATTGGTACAGTGGTAAGTATTCCTACCGACTGAAGCTCACAGGCACTAGCTTCGAGCTTGCCCAATACTGGCCAAAAGTAGGATGTCACAGCGATGCAGCGCTGCCAAAGGGGGTTTCCCCCACTCGCGCTTTGCATCAAGACAAGGATTTGTTTGCACTCTCATGTGGATCAGGACTTATGCACCCTTTCCCTATAGAACCTCTGTAAATCTGAGGTGCGCTTTCCGTTGCCGAATTAAATTCACCACGGGTCGCACCTGAAGCTGTGTGCTCCAAAGTTCGCTTTTTCCTATTAGTAAAAACCTATTAGTAAAAACCTATTAGTAAAAACTTTAATTCTTGGTTTCAGGGGCATAAGTCCTATGGATGCAAGCCTTTTAGCTTTTACCTTTTACCTTGAGCAAAGGCCATCCCAAGCGAGTTGGCTGTTCGTATATCCGTTTGAGGGTATTGATGTCTCTAGCAGAAATTCTCGGGGGATTGCGAACTTGAGAAAAGTATAGCCCATCAGTTTCTAAAGGAGAATGACCCCAAATACCTAGTGCATGACCCAGTTCGTGACGGGCAGTGGCAAGGGTGTAGTCAATGGATTGCTGAGGAGAGAGAAGTATCGTAAACTTATGCAATAATATATTATCTACTATTTTCTCTGGTGCCCTGATGGATTGCGCCAGGTAAAATTCATAGCTAGTAACGGCTGAGCGAGCGCGAGACCAATCAAATGTTCCGGTTTCACGGTTCAAGGAAACTTTTAAAGGAGGGCGCGATCGCAAAATCGATATATCTGCTAATTCCTGCTGGTCAACTAGTTCTAGGGGCAAATACACCCCCCATTCTGCCACCGCCTTTAACACCGCATCAACCCATTGTTGGAAGCGCTGGTGCTTAGCATCAACCACAGCCGGTGGTTGGGGGTGTTCCACATAAACCTTCACGGGAAACTGAGACCAGATCAGATAACCTAAGGGAGTGCCCTTGATTTCAGAAAAATAATCACCGCTGCCGGTAGGGTCTTGCCACTGGGCAAGGGGAGTTGGTAGAGGGTGAGGCTTAGGAGCTGGTAGGGCAGGTGAGGTGAATGGCGAGGAAGCCACCATAGCAGAAGAGGCTTCTGTTAATCGGTTAAACTTTGGGTGTAAACCGGCTGCGGTGCTGCAGTTAGTCAACATCACTAACAGACAACTGATACCCCCTAGAAACAGGGCTATCCATCGCTGCTGATCGTTGTTATCCCACTTACTCCCCAAGGTTTTATACTACTTATCCACTGGTCTACTGGTTTAACCAACCTGCACTTAAAATCACGGTCAAGCTCATAAAGGTAATCGCCAAGATCCAGGTCACCCGGTTCAGGGCTTTTTCAGCACTCTTGGTGCTGGTAAACAGCTGAGCTTGACCACCGATACCGCCAAGGCCATCTCCCTTGGGACTATGGAGCAAAACCAAAATAATCAGACCCAAGCCAGATAAAACCCAAATAATTTGCAGGATTTGATTAACCATTCTTTTGACAATATTACGGCATTGAGAAGTTGTGATCTCTCCCTTGGTTAAAACAAAGGGGTTCTCAACTTCGTGTGTTATAAAGAAACTCGCACGGGTGTCCGATTACTACGGACTTCCAACTCAGCGGGTTGGATCATAGAACGCCCAGTCATTTCTTTTGGCTGGGGAAGCTGCAAGATTTCCAAGATGGTCGGGGCAATATCTGCCAGACATCCATCACAGCGCAATGCAACTTCTGTACCATGTCCAGGGATTTTTAATTTTTCCCCTTCTACTAGGATAAAGGGTACTGGGTTGGTCGTGTGAGCTGTCCAAGGATTACCTGTCTCATCGCGCATAGTCTCGGCATTGCCGTGGTCAGCAGTAATCAGGGTAGTGCCACCAACTTTAATAATCCTATCAATTAAGCGTCCTAGGCAGCGGTCTACGGTTTCCACTGCTTCTATGCAGGCTTCCACATTGCCTGTATGGCCCACCATATCAGTGTTGGCATAGTTAATTACTACCAGGGAGTAAATGCGTTTTTCGATGGCTGCGATCACTTCATCGGTTACTTCCTTAGCTGACATGGCTGGTGCTTTATCATAGGTTGGTACCATCGGACTTTGCACCAATTTCCGGTCTTCACCCTCGAAGGGAACTTCTAGACCACCATTAAAAAAGTAAGTGACGTGGGCGTATTTTTCGGTTTCCGCAGTTCGGAATTGGCGCAACCCATGCTGGGCAATAACTTCCCCCAGAATATTAGTCAAGTTCTGAGGTTCAAAGGCGACCAATACCGGAAACTTGGGGTCATACTGGGTAAAGGTTGCAAAGGTTAGGGGTTTGATCTGCTCCCTTTCAAAGCCATCAAAGTTAGGATCCACGAAAGCTTGGGTAAGCTGTCGGGCTCTGTCTGGGCGGAAGTTAAAGAAAATTACTCCATCTCCTGCTGTTACAGCTCCAGGAGTAAGCCGTGTGGGCAAGATAAACTCGTCAGTAATTTCTGACTCATAAGACTCCTTGAGGAATTGTACTGCTGAGATCGCATTTCCAGGACCATCCTGAGTCATGACTTCATAGGCTTTTGAAATCCTTTCCCAGCGTCGGTCTCGATCCATGGCGTAGTAGCGACCACTAATGGTGGCTATGCATCCAATGCCAACTTTATCAATATAATCCTGAATTTTTTGAATTGCTTCAATCCCGTCGGTCGGTTTAGTATCACGACCATCGGTAATCGCGTGGATATAAACTTCAGATAGATTTTGGGCTTTGGCTAGGGCTAGCAATCCTAGGAGGTGATTGAGATGGGAGTGTACCCCACCCTCAGAACACAAACCCACGATGTGCATCTTCCCACCCCGAGATTTAACCTCTCGGCATACTTGCACAAGAGCTTGGTTATTGTTTAAAGTGCCATTTTCCACCGCATCAGAGATGCGCACCAGTTCTTGAGGCACCACACGCCCAGCACCTATATTCAAGTGCCCCACTTCCGAATTGCCCATTTGACCCTCTGGGAGTCCGACGTCCTTTCCAGAGGTGCGAATTAATGTACTCGGATAGGCAGCCCAGAGGCTGTCCATTACAGGGGTCTGTGCTAGGGCTATCCCATTGGCATCAGTTACTTCGCGGTAACCCCAACCGTCTAAGATAACTAGCACCACAGGAGAAACAGGTGCTTGCCTCATCATATCGCCTTTTATCCTACTATTAATTGCACCGCGATCATATCATTCAAAATCCGCATATTCATGATAAATTTCAATTTTTATTAGGTTTCGGCTGATGGAGTGAGGATAAAGCTTAAATCTCCTGCTAGCAAAGGTTTTGATTACCCCAAGCTAATAGGAATTTATACTCGGTAACTAACCTTTGTATACAATTAATTGGGCGTGCAGGCGCGTGTTTGGATCAGGGCGACTGTTAGCCTACACTTACAACTAACAAAAGTGTAGAAAGGTTACAAATATTAATTTCTATCAACATGCCTATAAAATTGTGATGTATAAAGTAATGCTTATGAAGGTGCGATCGCATTTCCCGATATGACTGCCAATCTCACTTCTCCAGATTCCAGCCCGAGCTTGATTTCCCCTACCATTTCTCGACCACAGACCCTAGACTCCTTCCCGACTACTTCCCCTGTGAAACTGGGAGTGATGGCTTCCGGAAGTGGCAGTAACTTTGAAGCAATAGCTAGTGCGATCGCAAACGGCCAACTCAATGCCGAAATCAGCGTGCTCATTTACAATAATCCAGGCATTAAAGCCTTAGCTAGAGCGGAAAAATACGGCATTCCAGCAGTCCTACATAATCACCGGCATAAAAAACGGGAAGATTTCGATCAACAAATTGTCCAAACTTTACAAGAGTATGAGGTGGAGTGGGTTGTGATGGCTGGTTGGATGCGAGTGGTCACACAGGTACTCCTAGACGCTTTCCCTAATCGGATTCTCAATATCCATCCCAGCTTATTACCTAGTTTCAAAGGGGTGCGGGCGGTGGAACAAGCCCTTGAGGCTGGGGTAAAAATTACAGGGTGTACGGTTCACGTGGTCAGTCTAGATGTTGACAGTGGTCCCATCCTTTTCCAGGCAGCTGTTCCGGTGCTACCAGATGATACCCCAGAAACCCTCCATGCCCGGATTCAAGTCCAAGAACATCGGATTCTAGTCGATGCGATCGCATTAATCAATTGTTAATGTTATTTAGCAAAGGGAGCAGGGAGTAGGGAGTAGGGAGTAGGGAGTAGGGAGTAGGGAGTAGGGAA
This sequence comes from Moorena sp., assembly GCF_982860115.1. Classification (NCBI taxonomy): domain Bacteria; kingdom Bacillati; phylum Cyanobacteriota; class Cyanophyceae; order Coleofasciculales; family Coleofasciculaceae; genus Moorena; species Moorena sp. The sequence goes on along the minus strand of NZ_CEYLVT010000035.1, from coordinate 32,674 downwards.
GAGGGAATAGGGAACAAAAATTATCACAATTCCTACACGGATTATTATTTAATTGTTATTTAATTGTTATTTTTTATTGGATTTTAAATTTTCTATGTTCAATTTTCTAAATTACCCAATTTCCATACCAAGCTAGAGACAAAGTTGGTCACGATATGAGCTACAATTGGTACGAGTAAGTTGTCTGTTGCTACCGCACTATACCCGAGAAGCAAACCAACAAGGGTTGCCCAAACTACATAGGGCCATTGTTGGATACCGCTTAGATGCAAAATCCCAAATAGCATACTGGAGGCTATGATACCGATAGCATTTAACCCGACTGCTGGCAACATGACACCCCGAAACAGTAATTCTTCACTCATACCGGGCAACAGTCCTAGCCACATTAAATCTGGTATGATTAGGGGCTTGAGAATTAACTTTAGGTATACTTCTGCACTCTGGCGATAAGCTGGCCAAAGACGATACACTAAGCCACTGGCTCCAGTAATTCCCAACCCCATGGCTAGTCCTATAAGTAGGGCATTGGGGGTAAATTTGATGGGCAGGAGAGTCAGCTTGCCTAGTTGCAGCCATAGCTTGGCAAAGATGAGTAAGACTACGGCAGTTATACCCATTGCCACTAGTACTTGGATGCGGGTTAGGGGTTCAAGTTCGGGATTATCGGGAATTTGTTTTGTCACAAAAATTTAAGCGACCCAGGGATGATAGGGATGGACTCAGAGCTTTAGGACTGATCCCAGCACGATGGCTAACCAGCAAGCCTAGAGCCTCTAAATATGAGTTTACTCGTATGGCTTTAATTCCCAAAGGTTCTGGAGGTACTTCCATGGTAGTTTGGTTTTCTTCAACGGCAATGATCTGGGTTTGCAGCTGGCTAAAGCTTAACATTGCACTACCACCACAGGCGGTTGCTGGTATCACAATCGCATCTACATCATCAGCCCAGATGTCCCCTGGTTTTGAGGAAATCGTTTGAGAATCTGGATTAGCAAGGGAGGAGGGGGAATTTTTTTGGTTAACGACAAATTGGGGAGCGCGACTCAATCCTACTAAAACACAGGGTAAGAAGGTATAGCCCAATTCCTCTGCTGCTGAACGAGGTGACAAATTAGGATCGATGGGTAAAGGCATCAATGCTGGTGCATGAGCACAGGGAATTTGAAAGGTACGAACAATCAAGTGACTGATAATGGCTTCAGCACCAGCAAGGTGATCTACGCCTCGGCCATGACGGTAATCTTGCAATGCTTCACTATCCATGTCATCGGGAAAACGCACGACTACTGCGATCGCATTTGCTCCGGCTTGGTCAATCAAGACTTGGGCTGCTCGCAATAAACTATCGGGATTTCCAATTGTTCCCCAACTCGCTCCAGATGCTGCTGTGCGCAGTTCTACATTTAAGGGAGCATCTGTCACTACGTAGTCGGTTAGATTCAGTCCTAGGGTAGCTCTGGTGGCATCTGCTGCTTGTAGGTGTCTCAAACGTAGTTCCGGTTCAATCCCCTGATCCAGGAGTAATCCCACTCGGTTCTGATGTACAGGGCGTAATCCCCAGCATCCAGCGGCAAATTTGTCAAGTCCATAGCCCTCCACATAGAAGGCGTTGGGTAAGTTCCAGTACAACTGGGCACCATTGAGGACATTGGGATGGGTGATTAAGCGATCGCTAACTTGTGCGATCGCTCTAGCCACTGGCAAGGCATCCCCGGCATAGCCACCAATCGACGCTCCTACACCAGTAGGAATGATTAAAACAACGGTATACGGACGTTGATTCACTTACTATTCGGTGATTTAGTCACAATAGCCTCTACCGTAGCTTTCTCCTGCTCAGGGTCTACATGAGTAACTGCCCAGCGCAGGGGTTCTCCCCGTTCTTGTAGTTTTGCTTCAATAGCTTGGTGCAGTTCTTTAGGGGACTCTTGGAGGTCAATTTCTGCAGTTATGAAATGGGTTGTCATTGTTTTCTCCCTAGTTCTAAGTTAGGATAATCCGGCTATCCTAATCTATCTCACCATTACGTCTAACTCTTCGGCTAATGGTATTTGATTATATAGCAGCAAACACCTGATCACGGCTGACCAAACTGCCGGTCGTACACTTCATCTTCTTTTTCCGTGTCAAATTTCAGGTTAGAGCAGGGATAAGCTACACAGAGCAGCACATACCCTTGTGCTTGGAGTTCTGGGCCTAAACCCATGCCATCGGCTTGGTCTACACTGCCTTCTCCTACTCGTTTGGCAGCGCAAGTGGTACAGACTCCAGCGGTGCAGGAACTGGGTAAATCTATCCCCGCCCCATGGCCAGCTTCAAGAATTTTTTGATCCTCTGGCACCTCTATAGTGTATGTGTTGCCTTTGTGATTAAATTCGACGGTGTAAGTCTTGGGCATTGTATCAGTTTCGAGCTTGATTCTCCCAATCCTATGAATAGGACAGGGAGGGTCACTGGGTTATTTTAGCGCTTTTTCGGCTTCTTCACGCTCCCTGTTTCGATTAGTAACCCTTTGAGCTTTTGGGCGACAGCCCCGCGCCCTACCTGAAAGGTGGGCGTCGGGAAGGATAGCCCGGTGATGGAGTAGAACGGAATCACCAACTAGGATTTTTTTGGTTCAGGGAAGCGAGCTATCAAGCTTCTTAGTAACTCAGAGGAAGTCATCCCCCGGCGGTCGGCCTCCTGTTTTAGTTGCTGTTTTTCAAAATTAGTCAACCTGATCATTATAGTCTTATCTTTCATTTTTGAATTGACAATTGTAATTACGTTTGCTACTATAATAATAGGTCGAAAACAAGAGGGCAACAATGAGATCGGCATATCAGTACAGGCTGAGATTAACAAAAAAACAAGTCGTGGAATTAGATCGATGGCTAGACATGTTAAGGCATCAATATAATTACCTATTGGCCGATCGCTTCAACTGGTATGAACAGAACCGCTGTTCCGTTAACTCCTGCCCTCTTGTTTGTCATTTACCAGAATTAAGAGAGAACCCAGATTATTTCTCTCAAAAGAGGACACTGCCTGGACTCAAGAAGGATAGACCTTGGTACGCAGATCTTCATGCTCACGTTTTACAGGATTGTGTTAAACGAGTAGATCTAGCTTTTAAAAGATGGCTAAAAGGAGATTCTAAAGGAGAGAGGAGCGGCAGACCTCGTTTTAAAGGTAAAGGGCGGTATCGTTCCTTGACCTTTCCGTCTTTAGGAAAAGATCCAATCAAAGGCAATCAATTAAAATTACCTAAATTTGGTTGGGTTAAAATTATCTATCACAGGCCAATTCCTGAAGGTTTTAAAATCAAGACTGCTACCGTTACCAAGAAAGCTGACGGAATCTATATCACACTGTCTGTTCAGGATGACACTGTTCCCAATATTATTCCAGTTGATCAGGTATCTAGTCCGATCGGAATTGACATGGGTCTTAAATCATTCTTGATTAAGTCTGATGGTTCAGAGATTGAAATCCCTCAGTATTACCGAAAAGCCCAGAAACGGCTTAAGAAAATCCAAAAAGCTGTTAGCCGCTCCAGAAAAGGCAGCAACAATCGAAAAAAGGCTGTAACGAAATTAGGGGTGGCTCATAAAAAGGTAGCTGATACTCGAAAAGATTTCCATTTCAAGACGGTTAAGGGCTTACTAGATAATCACGTTCGCGTAGCGTCGCCTTCGGCGAATCTAGTAGCTCACGAAAAACTGAATATCAAAGGTTTGGCCAAGACTAGAATGGCTAAGTCAGTTCTAGACGCTGGTTGGGGGCAATTCCTTACTATATTGTCAATCAAAGCCGTTCGCGTAGCGTGGCCTACGGCCATAAATGCTGGGTTGATAACGAAAGCAGTTAATCCTAGAAATACCAGCCAGAACTGCTCTAATTGCGGAAAAAAAGTTCCCAAGAAACTAAAAGACCGCATTCATTCCTGTCCTCATTGTGGTTACACAGAAGACAGGGATGTTAATGCAGCTAAAAATATATTGAATTTGGCGGTGGGGCATCCCGTCAGCAGTAAAGCTTGCCGAGTAACCTAACCGTTGGGTGGTGTTGGCAAGAAGCCCGCGTTGTCCCGTTAGGGCAACGTCGGGAGTATGTCACAATATTTCCCCAGGGCTTCCCATACCAATTGAACTTGACCAACGCAAAAATTAGATTTCAAGACTTGGCCTAGGCAAATAAGAGGATTAATTAACATGTTAATTAATCTCAAACTTTTTTTGGATAGCATCGCTCCAAAGCTTACCCCAAGCCGTTTTTAGCCTGCTTCCCCTTCAGATTAAAATTTCCTCGCTCGAATGGCGGTATTGGGCGATCACTGTAAATTTTCGGGAACTCTCAAGATAGCAGTAAAGAGAATTTTACAAACAGGGTTAGCCTCATGAGTTACAGCATGAAAGAGACGATGCCGGTAGCAAAGCAGAAACCATCAGCGTTCGTAACGTTGAGGACGATTCAGAATCTAAATTAAAAGACATTGACCTAATTTTGACAACCAAAACCTGCGAAATGTTGTAGGTGCGCTCTTACCATTAAGAATTTAATTCGCTAACGAAAAGCACCTGTATAAATTAAAGGCGATCGCTTGATTCATACTTTGATTCAGCAACTCTTACTCGGGCGTTGCTGATCCACATAATGCTACGCCCGTTTTTCATCCCCCGACTAATAATGTACGCGGGCTTTCAAACTCCCGTCTTCTTTTAGGTAAGAATATTATAAGCGGACTTAATCGAATCACCATGAATAGCAATCTTACCTTTCTTGGTCTCGGCGTTATGGGTGGATATATGGCAGCCAATCTTGCCCGTAGTGATTACTCCACCAGTAATTACCCCACTATGGCTTGGAATCGCACCCCCGGTCGTCCAGGAGTCAAGATTGCTGCTGATGCTGGAGCCAAGGTAGTCTCATCGATCCGGGAAGCTGTCGAGTCAGCTGACATAATTTTTTCTTGCTTGGGGGATGTCCCAGATGTGGAAGCGGTTATGCTGGGAGCTGAGGGAGTGGCTGAGTATGCCAAACCCGGTACCCTAATTGTCGATTTCACCACCATTGGACCAAATGCAGCCCAGGAAATCAGTGGGGAACTAAAGAAGCACAACCTACGTTTTCTGGATGCACCAGTTTCCGGTGGGGATATCGGAGCCAAAAATGGTACCCTAACCATTATGCTTGGAGGCGAGCAGACGGACTTCGAGGAGTGTAAACCCCTACTGGAAATTCTTGGCAAAACCATTCGCCTGTGCGGTCCGGTCGGCAGCGGTCAAGCCGTTAAACTGTGCAACCAGGTGCTTTGTTCTGTCCATATGGTAGCGCTATGCGAGGCAATGAAATTGGCAGAACATCAAGGAATTGACCCTAATTTAGTTATTGAAGTTTGTAGCACAGGTGCTGCTGGGTCATGGGCGTTATCCAACTTAGGGCAACAAGTGGCTGAGTCTGACTTTGCGCCTGGTTTCATGATTAAGCACATGGTCAAAGACCTCAGGCTTGTGCTCGAAAGCCTCCAGTCTTCTAGTCTGGATTTAGCTGGAGTTGAATTAGCTGACCGTCTTTTCAAAGTTGTTCAACAACTTGACAGTGGTACAGGAGGTCAACAGGGAACTCAAGCCATGATCCGTGCCTACGGTGAACTCAGAAGCTGAAGGATGATGGATTTAGTGATACCGCTATCCACTAAAGCCGGGACAGTAGATTAGTTCTTGGTAAATTGGTGATGGCTAGGGAAATCTCTCCTGCTTTAATTTAGTAGCGGTTATATAGCACTACGCATTCAGATGTTTGACATTGTCTTGATGCAGTCGCTCATGGGGGAAACCCCCAAGACCGCGCGGCATCGCTCTTAAACTCCGAAACGTGAGTCTAGCTGACTTCTGACTTCTGACTTCTGACTTCTGACTTGCGCTATACCAAGTATTTCTTGAGATTTTTCCAAAACTTGATCAGGATCAAAGGGTTTAGTGAGGTACATATCTGTGCCGACTTCTTTGCCCTTTTGTTTATCAAACTCCTGTCCCTTAGCCGTTAGCATGATCACATAAACATCGTTCATATACAGAACATTTTTGATCTGATTACAGACATCAAACCCACTCATTTTCGGCATCATTAAATCCAGAAATACCAGATTAGGTTGCTTTGACTTAACTTGCTCTAGGGCATCTTCACCATCCTCAGCGGTAAGTAATTCTACCCCTTCATCTTCTAGGTCTTCCAGGGTTTGCTCGATCAGTAGTCTCATATAAGGTTCATCATCAACGATCAAGATTTTTTTAGTCATAGAGCAGTCTACTGAGTAAAGCATTACCTGTTTCTACACCAACACATTTACTTGATCAAGTCAGCTATTCCGGATGCTTTGCTGGTAAATTGGTAGAGTATTTAAGTATTTATTAATTAATGAAATATAACTATTCAAGCGGACACAATCTAAAAGTCGCTTTAGCTAAAGTACGACAAAAAAGTCCCCACACCAAAAGGCAATGGGGACATACTGGAGTTGTTCTAGTTGCCGGAAGCTAATAATACCCTGTATAAAAACCTGATCAAGCCAACAGTCTTTTCAGTGTTTACAACACAACCCTTGCATCTGAGGAAAACTGTTTTAGAAGACTACTTTAGAAGACTACAGCGGAATTGGTTCTGGTAAAGACGTCTATATCTAACCCCCTATTTAATACTGCAACTTCCGATCCATCAACCGATAAAAAGCCAGTGAAGGCGTCATAACTTACATCAGTGCTGCCTACAACTACGATCGCATCACTTCCTACCTCGAAGTCGAGGATAATATCCAAGTCTCCTTCTAAGAACTGATCTGCGAAAAACTCGTAGATATCGCTGCCGCCGCCACTGATCAGAACATCGGATCCTTCATTGCCAACAACAACATCATCTCCTAAGCCGCCTCGAACAATATCATCTCCCAGACCGCCGAAGACAAAGTCAGTTCCTCCAGCACCTTGGATGTTATCGTCTCCTGCTCCAGCCATGAGTATATCTACTTCATCGCCGCCAGCTGCTACATCATTACCGTCGCCAAAAATAAAAATGTTAGTTTGATCTTCTTGTCCTACGGCGAATACACCTCCACCCTCTTGAGGGCTATCAAAAAACATTGCACCCTCAAAGTCGCTTATAAATAGCGGAGCTGTGCTACCTGGACTTAATGTTGCTGCCATTTAATTGTCTCCTTGTTTTAGCTTGAATTTGGTCTAACAGGTCATAGTCCGGTTAATCAGGTTGTATTCAGGTAAATCGTTAATTGTTAATCGTTAATTGTTAATGGTAGTTCATGGTAATTAATGGCAATTAATTGAAGTTACCATCAACAATTAACTATGAGTAAACAGTCTAAACTACTACCTGGTTGGATGAGTGTTTAACTGGACTTGATATCAACTATAATTTTTTCTACTTGAATAAAAATTAGAAAACAATTAGAAATAAGTTAGACTTGTTTGATTTAAATCAAGTGTTATAGGAAGCGATTATAAATTATTAGTCAAGGATAAAAATTAGAAACAAATTAGACTTACTTGATTCAAATCAAGTTTTACACAGGTCATAGATTGTCCAGTGAATCACTTCATATTCACAGCAAGGGTTAATGCTTAATGGTTAATTGACTCTTGACAATTAACCATTTTAAATTTTCAAGTTTCAATTTTCAATTAAGGTAATCAAACGCCTTTTACGAGTAATTGCTCCTGTTTTTTCCAGTTGCATCAAAGCTCGTGATACAGTTTCGGGAGTCAAACCTAGCTCAGCAGCAATTTCTTTGAAGGGTTGGTCTAAGCTGAGAACGGTTTGATTACGGAACTGAGCTAAGTAGTGTAGATATTGAAGTACCCGGTCGTGAGCAGTCCGAATTTCTCGCCACTCTAAACGGACTCTGAGGGAGTGAATGTGTCTAACCAAAATGGTCATGAAATTTTCTGCCAACTCAGGATAAAGGCAAAGGCTTGACAAAAGCAGTTGCTTGGGATAAACAATTACTCGTGACGCTACCTTAGCAATTGCTGTGTAAGGATAGACCGTTGAAAAAAGAGCACTTTCAGCTAAGCTCTCACCGGCTCTAACCACCTGGAGTGTAACCATTTTCCCTGATTGAGTGTAGTGAACAAGTTTGAATCGCCCTGTTTCCACTACAAAAAAATACGATGCGGAATTTCCCTGGTAGAATAGCTTCTGTTCAGCAAGCAGATTCTGGAAGATGACACCCTGACTTAGAGCAGGGGGAAGGCTCTCAGGTTTCAATAGATTCATCAATAAGGCTTCTAGTACGGCAGGACATGTGAATAGTTTAAGCAATCATTTTTGCCGATGTCTGTTGGAAAAGATCGCAAAAAATCAGAACTTGAATACAGAAAATGTCCCAACCAGCAACTAGGAGCAGGAATATCGGAGGGTGCATCTTATAGTTGTAAAACAGAAAGGGCAAGTGTGGAAATTGTGGAAAGTGTGGGAATTTTATTAGAATTTTTGCTTAATTGCATCGCTATCAAAAATCCATATATAGTTGATTAATTTTTGCCTCTTGCCTTCCCCTCCTGGGAGGGGTTAGGGGTGGGTTCCTCTTGCCTCTTGCCTTTCTCTAACTGACTATGTTCACAACTCAAATAAAAATGCTATATGACATATCAGTTAATCAGCTCAAATACATCTACTGTTTGCCGTTTTCCCTTGATTGAAACCTGACCCAATTCCCGATAGCTATACTGGTGCTTGGTCGCTTCATAAACACTACCACTGACGAGGATCTGACCCCCGTTGGCCATAGCTTGTAATCTGGCAGCGATATTGACTTCATCACCAATGGCTGTATAGTCCATATGCTGGGGAGAACCAATGTTTCCCACCACGACTTCTCCTGAACTAATCCCAATACCGGTTAGAAAATTCTCCCGGATCCAGGGGGTAGGCATAGTCTTAAGTTGATGTTGCATAGCAATAGCAGCTGCGATCGCTTGTCCCTGATTATCCTCTAGCTTAGAGGGGGCACCAAACATAGCCACAATCATATCCCCCACAAATTTATTGACTGTTCCCTCATGGCTGAAGATGACATCGACCATACAGGTAAAATATTCGTTGAGGTATTCAACAATTTTATGGGCTTCTAATTCTTCACACCGAGTTGTGAAATTCCGAATATCAGAGAACAATATAGTAATAGGCTTCTTCGCTGGAGTGAGGGAAATATTGCCTTTGGCATCAATAATAGCTTGGACAAGTTGGGAAGGAATATAGCGTTCCAGTCGGCTTTTAATCCGCTCCTCCTGTAGTTTATTTCTATGGAGCAAGGCATTTTCAATAGCTCCTGCTGCTTGAGCTCCAAGAATCGTTAAGAATTTCAAGTCTTGAGCTGTATAATTAACCGGTTTCTCACTACAAAAATTAATTACCCCCAGCAGACCCTTTTGGGTTTTTAGAGGAGCACAAACCAGGGAGTTTATGGACTTCACACTAGCCATAAATCTGGTATCATATTGAACCTGATTCACAATCTCAGCCTTACCAATTCCTAGCCCATTCTTTGTCTCACTATTACTCAGCTGAAAAAAATCTGTGGGATTATACTGTTTGCCAAAGGCTGAGGTTATATCTAGTTGCTCAGTTTCGGAATTAATTAACAACACTGAACCACAATCTCCTGGAATCAGTCTTCTCGCTTCATCCAAGAAAAGCTGAGCAATAGCGGAGAGCTCTAAACAGGATGGAATCCGTTCCGAAACTCTATAGAGTAAATTAATTTCTCGGTATTGATCTAAGATAGCACTGCCTAGATCTTTTTTTTCTAATTCTTGATTAGCCAAATAATTCAGGAGTTCTTTAATTGCGATCGCTTTCTGATCGCCCTTGACCCAGCCAATCACCTCACCTCTTGCTTCAACGGGATATTTATTAGCTAAGTTACAATCTCCCAATACCGAAATTTTCCTAGGATTGTCCAACAGCAGCTTTCCGTGGACATCCTCAATCTCGACAGCGGTGTCTATGGCCTCAATCAGTTGACTTATGACCCCTAGCGCTTTTGGCTTAGAAATAATTTTTTTGAGACTGACAGATGCCATACTTTGTGCTATTGTGGTAATTTACTTTAAAAGTATCGATTCAAAGTACTCCTCACCCGTTCTTCTCGAAGCATATTCTCATAGAGGATAGCATTAGATATGGCTGATGTGGCTTGAGATGCTAAAGCACTGATTAATTTCAAATCCCTGGCTGTATAGTCTACAGGTTGTTCACTACTGAGCTCAATCACACCAATTACCTGATCTTTGGTCTTGAGTGGGACACACATTAGGGAACTGATCGGATAATCAGATGGCACAAACCTGGGATCCGATGAGACATCGTTAACGATTTCTCCTACACCAGTCATAATCACACTGCGAACAATACCTGCTATCGATTGCTTCTGGGGTCTATCCCCCATTTTTGAATCAAAGCTAGCCAGTACTTCCAGTTGGGATTTATCTTGGTCTAGCAAAAACAGAAATCCCCGATTTACTGGAATTAATTCCCTAGTTTGATTAATCACAATTTGAGCAACGTCTTGAGGCATTAAGTTGGCAGTTAATTTTCTGGATAAATTGTAGAGTAAGTTGATTTCTCGATAGTTTTCTAAGGTTTCTATAGCAATTGCTCGGCGTTCTAGTTCTCGATTCGCTAAATAATTGAGTAGAGCGGCAATAGGACGAGCATTCTCTCCTCCCCTGACCCACCCTAAAGTACTTCCTTTCAGATCTATCTTGTATTTACCAGATGAATCATCAGGCTCATCTCCGAATAACAGTTGCTCATCAATGTCTTGAATACTAATATCTCCTCCCAGGGAAGTGATCAAGTTATTGAGCAGTGACGAAATGTCTTTTTGGGCAATTATTTTTTTCAGTTTAATAGCGGCCATGCATGTAATAGTTTAGTATTATTGATTTAATAATATAAAAAATATCGTAGATAAATTATGTTCAAAACGCACTTTGTTAACCAACCCTTGGTCTTTCGCAATCCCTGAGTTAACCAGAATCATATCAGGTTTGAATGAAATCGTTTTAGAAATACAATCTTGCCCATTGCTGGCAGAAATAATCCCGATTCCTCTTTTCCGTAATGCCTGAGTAATCATTTCAGATTGAGGGAGATTTTCCTCCACTATCAAAACTTGCTTAGTCGGCTTTTCTTGAGAGGTCAGTCGAACAACCTCTTTGAGCAGTTCTTCGAGATTAATCGGTTTGCTCAAACATCGCTCAACTCCTAGAGCATGTTGATCTTCAGTAATGGACAAAATGATAATCGGAATATCCATACTGTCCAAGTCATTTTTAACCACCGCTGCTGTATCAAACCCATTCATTCTCGGCATCATTACATCCAAGATAATTAGGTCAGGAGGTTCTTGTTTGATCTGTTCAATTGCTTCCCAACCATCTTGCGCTTCCTGAATCCTGTAACCTTCTGCTCTAAGATGCTGCTTGAGTAGCTCTCGAATTGGAGCTTCATCATCCACAATCAGAATGGTTTTATCCCTGGAATTTGTGGTGATTGTCGAGGTGGTCATGGATGAGTGGAGTTGGGTGAGCAGGGTTTCAGCAGCTATGGTTTTTACTCCAGGTTCAGACTCAACCGGGATGGGTAACCTAAAGGAGAAGTTACTCCCTTTGCCCAGTTCGCTTTCGACCCAAATTTTTCCTCCATGATGTTCCACAATTTCCTTACAAATAGGGAGTCCTAACCCAGTACCTTGAGGTTTTTCAGTTAGAGTATTACCCGCCTGTTTGAATTTTTCAAAGATCAGCGCCTGCTCCGCTTCACTAATCCCTGTACCGCTATCAATGATACTAACGGTAATCTCTGAACCAGTTCGCATTACTTTACAGTATACAAACCCTTGATTCGTAAACTTCGCTGCATTAGAGATGAGATTAATCACTACCTGAATTAATCGGTCTCGGTCACCAATTATCTGAGGTAAGCCCTCGTCTATACTCTTAATTAATTCCACATCATTCTGTTCAAACAGAGCAGTGGTAGCAGTGATTGCTCGTTCTAGGACATCGACAACTGAGACGGGTTGCATTTTCCACTCTACTCGACCAGCTTCTAACTTAGCCAGATCCAGAACATCATTGATCAACGCTTTGAGACGCTCCCCTTCGGAGATGATGATGTTAACATTTTCTGACACTTGGTTCAGGGTGCGCTGAATCTTGTGGTCATTGGTAGGAATTAAGGGAAATAGGGTTTTTTCCAGTTTTTTCTGAATCAGTTTGGCAAAACCCATGACTGAGGTTAGAGGAGTCCTCAATTCATGGGAAACTGTGGAAATAAAGTCTGTTTTCATCCGGTCTACTTCTTTTTCAAAGGTAATATCTCGGATCAGAATAACCGAACCTATAAAGCCATCCTTACTATCAAGGTTATCTGTAGCCTTAGTATCTTTTAAAATAGCAGTGGCTACGGCTTTGCCAATCCGTTGATTGGTCAGTTCTACTTCAGCGGTAAAGACTTGTTTAGGGTTAGTCTTGGTAAGAGTGACTAGGTTTGCGATCGCATTCCCCAATACTCCCTGACACCCTTGACCGAGTAACTCGGTTTCCCCCAAATCAAACAAGCTCACCAAAGCTGGATTGATGCGAGTAATTTTGCCGTTGGTATCTGTTACCAGTAATCCATCTGCTAAGCTTCTAATCATCGCATCCACATAAGCCAGAGTATGCTGTAATTGAGTCGTGGTGGTTTTGAGGCACTGAGCTTGTTCACTGACAATTCTGTACTGTTCTTGAGTAGTGGTGTATAAATGTGCCTGGTTGATGGCAATCGCTAACTGATTGCTCACGGCTTCTAATAGCTCCAATTCCAAATCACTACAGCTCCAAGGCTTGCGGCGCATACAAATTAAATAGCCAGGAGGATGCAACCCCCGAATCATGACTGGTAACGCCAGATAGTTCCCTGTCTGGCAGTAGATGAGTTTATCACCACTATCATGGAACTGAACCATCTGTCCTTGGCTTAAGCGATCGCATAAATCATTACAAGATTTGATACGTATTAATCCCACTTGGGACGGTAAATCAGCTTTTCGATGTTCACACAGAATTTCCAAGCATTGTTGGTCTTGGTGATACCAGCCAAAAGTCACTCGGTCGAGACGCAAGAGGCTAGCAATTTCATTGACAGTAGTTTGCACAGTTGTTTCCAAATCCAGAGATTCACGAATACGAGTAGTAAGTCGATTCAGCAGCGCCTCCTGCTGAGCTCTGGCGTTGGTCTGCTCGAAAGTTTGAATCTGTAGTAAAGCAATAACCATGGCGATGATCAGCATCACTCCCAACACCGATGCCAACAGATTGAGATAATTGAGTTGTCGCTCCACATTAGCCCGGGGAATCACCAAAGCCACAGACCAATCCGCCTGTTGCAGAGGAGCATAGGCAACATACACCCACTGACCATCCAGTTCCAGTAGCCTTACCGACTCTTGCGGGTTGGCTATTTTCCTAGCCACCATCATCTCTTGAGCAATTTGCTTGAGATTGGGGTCACGGGAGTCTAAAAAACTCCTACCAAATTGAATTACCTTTGGGTCTGGATGGGCAATGGGTACTCCTTCTGAGTCCAAAGCAAAGGCATAACTCCCTTCTCCCAAGGTAGTATTGGTAATCACCTCTGACAGTCGGTCTAGGGAAACCGGTCCAGCAAATTCTCCCATGGGGAAAGAAAATGGACCAGCCAACTCCCCTGGTTTTGCTTCGGTTACATCCCCCAGTTCCACATCCTCGTTGGTTAGGTTGCCCACAGCCAGGTTTTCTGGAGTAATTTCCGTGTGATTGTTGGGGGGAACTGACCAGATAGGAGCCGCAATATTGACTTGGCGAATACCAGTAGAACGAGAGACCACCGGATTATCCACAAAGGTTTCTCCTTGCATCGCTCGTTGAAAGTGAGTGCGATCGCTAAGATTCTTCCCCTCAATAAAACCTGCACGACTGGTGTAGTAAGAGCCATTCCCATTAGCCATGACAAACATATGAAAATCGGGCAATCGTTCTTGCTCGAATTGCAGATAGGGTTGGGCAACCTCCCACTCCAAAGACCGAACTTCGGGAGTATTCGCAATCGTTTCCACCTTCGCCATCAGAGCCGCCAGCCATTCATCAATTTGATGTCCCGCCATCTTGACCTTCAATTCAGCATTATCCTCCAGACTCTCAAGAATCAAACTCCGAACCACCCAATAACTTGTGAAAGCTGCTGTTCCCACTAGCGCAATGGTGCCACTAATTAACAACCGGGGAACAGAACGCCTTGGTTGCCATACCGATTGATAACTATTGTGCTTAAGCCACCACTGGCGTCTAAACCAAGTTCCCATCTCTGTTATGGAAAATCCTTCCTGTTGTTCCTGAAAAACAACAGCCGCTTTGGCCTGGGGTTGGGCTAGGATAGTGGGGTCGGAGCAACTGGTGTCCACCTCTGATGCTAAAGGAATACCGCTGACCTGACAGTACCCCTGTGGGTAAACCTTGAGTGGGGAATTATCCGGAGGTGAGTTTCTCTGGGAACTAGCATTAAAACGATTGAGTCTAACTGTTCCGAAGATAGTCCTTAGGCTGGGTTGCCTACTGGTGGGATAAGATGACAATTGTTTACCTCCCCTTTCTCCGCTGATGCCCTCTGTTCCCCCTCTTGCATCGGAGTACAAATTATCCCTATTTTGGACAATACCCCAATCACTTCCAGGCTGGGGATTGACCTGGGTAGAGTACCTACCCTGCCTTCTTGGATATAGTGCTTCTGGCTGATTGTCTCCCCGCCAATCCAGATAACCTTGTAGCAGTTGCCGCAACAGTTCCATACCATTAATCCAGAGGTTTTCTTCTATCTGGTAATAGGTGAGACGGTACGCTTCTTCAGAACAGAGCCAATTAAGAATTTCTTCAAAGTACTCACGAGCTTGGACAAATGGATTGAGCTGAGTATATTCAGATGTTTCCATAAAAAAATCGGATATCGGTTTGATCGGATCTCGCCTAATCTCTACCAGAAAGATTATAGTCAGTCCGGGAAATTTTTTTTAAAAGTACTTAGTGGTTAGTACTTAGAGCAACTATGGTTCATCACTTACCAAATAGTCCCTGTTTTGGTCATGGGCAATCGGTAATGGTGAATCGTAAACTACCAAGTACCAATTCCCAAGTACCAATTACCCAAGAAGAGATATGATAATTACTCAAACCGATTGATTATAATCGGTAATTTACCTTGAATTATAAATTAAAATTACGACTTGTCAGTAATATTACTGTTGACTTGTGGTTCTGTAATTTGATGAACTTCAAATAGGGTCATAGTAACTAATACTAATTTCATTTATTTGAGATACAGATGGTGAACAGGTGTAGGTTAGTGCCTTAGCCGGTTATCGGGTTATCTTCTGAACCTTCAAATGTGGCCCATGGACAATCAAAACCTTAATTATAACAATACTCAAAATTAACTAAAAATTAAATGGTTTATCCTAAAAAGAAAACTAGTGAAATCAAAACTATTTTTTATCTTTATTTGTTGATAGTTATGAGTATAATTTTAATTTTTATTAATAATCATTATAAATTACCATATAAATCAATCAACTATAGGGTAAAATATTCAGAACATAGTCTTTTCTTTGATGAACCAATTCAGCCAATACAACTCAAATTAGAACTAAACAAAGATAAAATTAAACTGGGCAAGAGGCTTTTTCATGACCCCCAACTGTCACAGGATAACACCATTTCTTGTGCTAGCTGCCACAATCTAAATACCGGTGGTACAGACCAAATGGTGCGTTCAATTGGGATCAATAATAGGATTGGCTTAATCAATGCCCCCACAGTCTTCAACAGTGGATTCAATTTTAAGCAACATTGGGATGGGAGCGTTGAAACCCTGGAGGAACAGATTGATAGACCAATCCATGCAGAGCATGAAATGGGTTCTAATTGGCAAGAAATCCTCAGTAAGCTCAAGCAATCCCCTGAGTATGTCTCACTATTTAGCCAACTGTATAAAGATGGTATCAACAGCGACAACATCAAGGATGCGATCGCTACTTTTGAAAGATCGCTGTACACTCCCAACTCACGCTTTGACCAATTTCTGCAGGGCAATAAAAATGCCCTCTCGTCCTCAGAAAAAGAAGGCTATCGTTTGTTTAAAGCCTATGGCTGTGTTAGCTGTCACCAAGGAGTCAATGTCGGCAGTAATATGTTCCAGGCTTTTGGTCTGTTTGGGGATTACTTCAAAGATCGCGGTAAGCTTACCAAAGCTGATTTGGGACGCTTTAATGTCACTGGCAATGAACGTGATCGTTATGTATTTAAGGTTCCCAGTTTGCGCAACGTCGCTTTAACATCACCATATTTTCACGACGGTTCAGCTGAAACTCTTGAAGAAGCTGTGAGGATAATGGGCAAATATGAATTGGGACGTCCACTGTCCCCAAACGATATTGGTCTGATTGTCAAGTTCCTCAAAACTCTCACAGGCGAGTACCAAGGAAAACCATTGTGAACAAAACTCAATTCCTAAAGCTCCTAAATACCTTAGCTGCTGTTCTTCTCTTGGCTTTTTTGGTGAATAAAAGTCTACCAATTAATATTGAAGAACACCAACAGTATCAAAATACTTTAAATCAACAAAAGGAGATAGATGTAATATTAAATCAGGATATTCTCAAATCTCGGTACGATCTCTTAAGCTCTTACGATCCATTTATCAAGCATTTATCTCAACTCAAAGATACCCAAAATAGCCTTAAAATAATCCCAAAATTTATTAATCAGGAAGGCAGAAAACAGCTTAATAAAATTATTCAAAAAACTTCAAAAATTATCAAACAAAAAGAAAAAATAATCGAAAAATTAAAATTTCAGAATGCAATTCTAAAAAACTCCCTGAGTTACTTACCATTTCTGACTAATGATATCGTAAAAAGTACCTCGGCTAAAGGCGGAAGCCATGATTTAGAAGTTATTCTCGATGAACTGCTGAAAAATATCCTGCTTTACAACCTCAACTCTGATCAGGAATTAGAAGCGCTGATCAAAGACAATATGGATAGACTGTTGCTGATAAAAGACCAAAATGATTTTGGTAAAGATGAAGAATTGATCGATCTAGCCCTGAGCCATTCCCGAAGAATTATGAGCAATAAACCTCAGGTAGATGAACTGACTCACCAACTGCTACAGCTCCCTACTAAGCAGCTAAACGAAGAACTGGATTACGCCTATAACCTCTACTATTACCAAGCTATTGATACAGCTAATACTTATCGTTTATATGCCTATAGTTGGTTGTTGATTTTGCTGGCTTGGATTGCCAACTTAATTATCAACAATTTGGTAAAAGCCAATCGTCGTACCATTAACATTCTCGAAAGTATCACGGATGCCTTTATTAGCCTAAACGATCAGTGGCAGATTACCTATCTTAATCCTCAAGCTTTCCAAATGCTACAGAGTCAACCCGAACAGCTTCTGAATCAGAATGTGGAGGAGGTGTTTTCCGGAGTCTTTGGCTCCAAGTTCTACCAGGAATGTCATCGGGCGGTTGCTGCACAGGTTGTTGTCACCTTTGAAGAATACTATCCACCGACCAAACGTTGGTTTGACGTGAAAGCTTATCCAGGTATTAATGGTCTTTCAGTGTTCTTTCATGACATTACTGAGCGTAAACAAGCCTCCCGGGTCTTGCAGCAACTAAATGAGGACTTAGAAGCTAGGGTAGAAGAACGTACTGTCCAACTTGCTGAAAGTATGAAAGAAGCCGAAAAAGCGCGGACTAAGTCTGAAGAAGCTAACAAAGCCAAAAGCCAATTTCTTGCCAATATGAGCCATGAACTGCGCACTCCCCTCAATGCCATTCTAGGATTCACCCAATTGATGAACCGTGATTCATCATTGAATCAAGAACATCAGGAATATCTAGCCATCATTAGTCGCAGTGGTGAGCATTTACTGAACTTGATAAACGACATATTAGAAATGTCCAAAATTGAAGCAGGTCAGATCACTGTCAATGAAACTAGCTTTGATCTATATCGTCTGCTGGATAGTCTCGAAGAGATGTTAGGACTGCGAGCCGCATCCAAAGGCTTACAGCTCATTGTTTACCGAGAGCCAGAGCTTCCTCGATATGTTAAAACAGATGAGGGAAAATTGCGTCAAGTTTTAATTAATTTACTGGGAAACGCTATCAAGTTTACTCAAGAAGGTAGTGTCACCTTGCGCGTGGTTCGTAACAAGGAAAATTTGAAGCTTGATAGGTCTGATCAGTCTAAGGTTAGCAGCTTGAATGTTGACAGGTCTGATCAGTTGAAGGTTGACAGGTTGAATCTTGTTCGCGTAGCGTGGCCTTCGGCCTCCGCTACGCGAACGGCTTTGCCGAAAGCGTGGCCGAAAGGCCAAGGTTTTCCTAATAAGCAGCAACTGGCAACTCCAACTAACCTTCAAGCAACTAACCTTCCACCTACTAACCTACCCTACTCGAA
>NZ_CEYLVT010000035.1:0-14024 GCF_982860115.1 Moorena sp. | reverse complement strand
CGCCAAGGGCGAACAAGCAACTAACCTACCCTACTCGAACGCCAAGGGCGAACAAGCAACTAACCTACCCTACTCGAACGCCAAGGGCGAACAATCTGCTAACCTACCCTACTCGAACGCCAAGGGCGAACAACCTGTTAACCTTGGCCTATTGGCCACGCTACGCGAACAATCTGCTAACCTTCAATCTGCTAACCTTGGCCTATTGGCCACGCTTCGCGAACAACCTGCTAACCTTGGCCTATTGGCCACGCTTCGCGAACAACCTGCTAACCTTCAAGCAACTAACCTTCAAGCAACTAACCTTCAACCTGCAACCCTTACCGGACAGACAATCACTTTTGAAATAGAAGATACCGGTCCTGGTGTTGACCCAGCTGAGATTGACAGCTTGTTTGAAGCATTTGTCCAAACTGAAATCGGTCGGAAATCTGAGCAAGGAACTGGTTTGGGTTTGTCCATTAGCCGACAATTCGTGAAGTTGATGGGAGGGGACATCACCCTTAGTAGTCCTCTAGGTGGAGGAACAATCGTTACATTTGATATCCAGATTAGTCTGGCTGGAGCAGGTGCAGACATTCAGACACAACACCCAACCCGATCGGTGATTGGGTTAGCACCTGACCAACCTAAGTATCGGATCCTGGTAGTTGAAGATAAATGGGAGAGTCGAAAACTACTGGTCAAGCTGCTAGAGCCACTGGGATTCGAGGTTCGTGAAGCCGAGAATGGTAAAGAAGGGGTAGCGCTATGGTCGAGTTGGGAACCGCATCTAATCTGGATGGATATGCAGATGCCAGTAATGGATGGCTACGAGGCTACTAAACAGATCAAAGCCCATTTGAAGGGTCAAGCGACGGTTATTATTGCTCTGACTGCTAGTGCATTTATTGAAGAACGAGCGGTTATCTTGTCTGCTGGTTGTGACGATTTTGTGCGTAAACCTTTCCGGGAGGAGGAGATTTTTGAAACAATGGCTCACTATCTCGGAGTACGTTATGTCTATGAAGAGGAAACTTCAGCCACCTTACCTCAAAAGTCAGCAACTGAGGCGCTGACGCGGGAAGCTCTAGCTGTGATGCCTGCTGAGTGGGTTGCACAGCTCTACCAGGCAGCTAACCAAGTTAATAATCAGCGGATTTTCCAGCTAATCGAGCAAATCCCTTCCGAACATGGTCAGGTTGCGATCGCACTGACGGATTTGGTGCGAAATTTTCGTTGCGACAAAATCATTGATTTAACTGAACCAGCTACATCATGACTATTACTCACACTAAGACACCATTAGATATCACTGAAATTAAGACCCCTAAAGGGAACATTTTAGTTGTTGATGATATAGCCGAGAATCTGCATCTTTTATCTGACACCCTGACCGAGCAGGGGTATGATGTTCGAGGCGTGATTAACGGTTCCATGGCTCTTAGAGTAGCCCACTCAGTATTGCCAGATCTAATTTTGCTGGACATTAAAATGCCAGATATGAATGGTTATGAAGTCTGTCAAAGGCTGAAAGCTTCCGAGTCAACCCGCCCTATTCCAGTAATTTTCTTGAGCGCTCTCAATGAAGTGATCGACAAAGTCAAAGCCTTTGAAGTGGGTGGTGTAGACTACATCAGCAAACCCTTCCAGGTTCAAGAGGTTTTAGCTCGTGTAGAAAATCAACTAACCATTCAGAGGTTGCAAAAGCAACTCTGGGCAAAAAATTTAGCCCTAGAAACCACTAATCAGGAGTTAGAACGCTCTAACCGCGAACTAGAACAATTTGCCCATGTTCTTTGCCATGACCTGAACCAACCTCTGCAAAGCATTATCTTGCATACTGATATGCTCAACATCAATTACCAGGACAGGCTTGACATCAAGGGTGAGGGATACATTACAAAAATTCGAGATTCCAGCCTTCGGATGAAAACGTTTATGCAGGATTTACTCGTTTATGCCAAGGTTGGAGCCGACTCCCAAGACATCACATCAACCGATTGCAATATTGTATTGGAGCAAGTTTTAGATAACTTAAAAGCTGCCATATCTGAGAAAAATGCGCTGATTACCCATGATTCTTTACCTACTGTGAATGTTAGTCAGACACAGCTAATCCAGCTATTTCAAAATCTAATCAGCAATGCCATTAAATTCCAAGCACCAGGGACATCCCCCCAAGTCAAGATTTCAGTAAAGCCCGTAGACAACAGTAGGGACACCGACCATGGGATATTGACAGAGGTAGGAAGAGTTTCTAGTATCAATGCCACTGGGTTTCAGGAGAATGGGCACAATAGTTTAGAGCATGGTGGTAACTACTGGCTGTTTGGGATACATGACAATGGCATTGGTATGGAACCCGATCAGCGATCGCATATCTTTGAGATATTTCAGCGTCTGCACAGCAATAAAGACTATCCTGGCACTGGTATTGGTCTAGCCACCTGCAAGAAGATTGTGGAAAATCACGGGGGACAGATTGGGGTAGAGTCTGAGCCTGGAGTGGGAAGTACGTTTTACTTTACGCTTCCTACACAAAAATAGTGAAGAATAAGCTTTGGAATCATCTTATTCTTCCAAGGCGAGTAACAACGGGATTAAGATGGCAATAACACAACTTGGTATAAGCAACCCCCCGAAATTATCGGTATTTAATCGAATATGATACTATAGGAAAAACTTTTTCCTGATCGGTGTAATAGCTTCTAGGAAACGGTATCGCATTAAAATTTTAAAGCACTCTAATTCCTTTTCTATAAAAGAGATTAGAGTGCTGATTATGGCGTCATGGCTAATCGTTAATTGGACGACCATTACCCATTACCAAAAGCGAATAAAAATTTGTGGCAGACATCCGGGAGAATTGGGAGCAGTTTTATCCCATGGTATTCATATATGGTATTCATAGCTTTGGAGTTTGCCAACCGGAGCAGTTAAACCTCAAAAACCTTAGATAAAAACTAATGGATTCAGGTATTACAATTTTCAGTTTTGGATTGTTTCTAGTAATTTTTTTGTGGATTGGGGCTCTAGCTGCTAAATCTTCCGATAATACAGAATCAGACTACTTACTTGGCTCACGCTCTTTTGGGAAAGTCTTTGTGGGTCTGAGTGCTGGCGCAACCGGAAACAGTGGATGGATTATGATTGGAGCCGTGGGAATGGCTTACTCCATGGGAGTTTCTGCTCTGCTGATGGTAATTGCCATGTTCTTAGGTGAGGTAACCTTTTGGACTTTTTTCCCTGATAAAATAAACCAGATCTCCAGAAAGCAAAACTCCCAAACTATTCCGGAATTCCTAGGCTCTACAGTCAAAAAGCCTCAAGGCAGACGAATAATCACCTTGATCGTTGCTGTGATCACTGTTGTATTTATCGGAGCCTATACTGCCGCACAATTTGCTGCAGCTGCCAAGACCCTTGATGTATTTTTTGGAGTTGACCCTACCATTGGAGCTTTGATCGCAGCAGGTTCCATTTTAGTCTACTGCGTAACGGGAGGACTCAGAGCCTCAATCTGGACTGATGTGGTGCAGGCTTTTGTGGTGATGTTTGTTTGCTTTGGCATGCTGGCAGTAGCCATTATCAACGGGGGTGGGGTGTCAGAAATTATCTCAGAACTCAATCAGATTGATCCTCAATTGATGAATCTCACGGCAGGATTTAGCTGGTTAACCTTACTCGCCTACCTAGTAGGATTTTTCTTTTTTGGCTTCGGATTCGATATCTCTCAGCCGCAAGTGCTGGTGAGATTGCTAGCTGGGCGGAGTCCCCAAGAGGTGAAAGAAGCGAAGTGGGTGTACTTTGGTTACGTGTATTCGACCTGGATAGCAATGGTTTTGTTTGGGATTGCTTGCCGGGTCTTAATTCCTAACATTAGTGATCCCGAACAAGCCTTGCCCTTGTACGCCACACAACAGTTTAATCCTTTTTTAGTCGGTATTGTGTTGGCTGGTGTCTTTTCTGTGATTGCCTCTACAGCAGATTCACAACTTCTGGTTTGTTCCAGTGCGCTCGCTAGAGATATTTCCCCGGCTTTGCATCGGAGGATGTCCCGGAAATATGGCGTTAAATACGAGCAATTCATGACCTTAGTGGTGGGAATACTCGCTGTAATTGCGACGATTTCTATTTCCTCCACAGTGTTTTCATTGGTTCTTTTTGCTAGTGGAGCTGTGGCCAGTTCCCTCGGTCCAGCCATGCTGATTATCTTATTGAAAAGGCGCACTCATTATTTAGCCTTGAACTCTATGATCTTGGCGGGATTGAGTACTGCTATCCTCTGGCGAGTTTTAGGATTTCATAACATCCTATCCGAAGTTTGTCCAGGCTTTATTGTAGCCGTGTTGGTACATGAGCTGTTAATGAATAGTGTTTTCAAACCCAAGGGTCATGCTATTGGTGAGGTGTTAAGGAAATAAGGTTTAAATTAGGTGGAAAAATTGGTAATTTAAAATTGACTAACAACTAATTCCGAAGATATAGGAGATAATAATAGTTTACTATAATCGGGTGCATCTCACTTTTGCCTAATTTCATTCATTGAGATGAACCCAAACCTAATAGAGCTGGCTGCTGAAGTTATGCACATACAGCGGTTTAAAATTCAGTTAGGTACAAAGTTCTAGGTTTTTAGGGAGCAGGGAGCAGGGAGCAGGGAGCAGGAACCCACCCCTAACCCCTCCCAAGAGGGGAAAAGATGGAAGAGGGAAAACAATCCTGTGTACCTGATAGTTATGCAAACCGCCCTAGATCATTTGATTTGGCGATCCCATGAGGTCAGCCTAGTCGAGGACAGCATTAAAATATCATAAATATAGCATAACTTAAGTAAAGTTTAGTAGTACAACACCCAGTGGGAGGGGTCCCGAAGATTTAATAATTATTAAAGAAAGAAACTATTCAAAAACCAGTAAACTAGTCAGAAATAGGGAAATAATACGATGTTTACAAATGTCCTCCCAAAAACAACCCTAGACTTGGAGTATCCGCCCAAAGACCTTTTTGAAGCGATTGAAGACCTCAAACAAGAATTAAACGCAGTTATTCTCGCTCACTATTACCAAGAGCCAGATATTCAAGATATCGCTGACTACATCGGCGATTCTCTCGGTCTTTCTCAACAAGCGGCGGCTACAGATGCAGATGTCATCGTGTTTGCTGGGGTTCACTTTATGGCAGAAACTGCTAAAATCCTTAACCCCAATAAATTAGTACTACTCCCGGATTTAAACGCAGGTTGCTCCCTAGCTGACAGTTGCCCTCCCCAAGAATTTGCGGCCTTCAAAGCAGCCCATCCAGAGCATTTGGTGGTATCTTACATTAATTGCTCCGCTGCCATTAAAGCGATGAGCGATATCATTTGCACCAGTTCTAACTCAGTTAAGATCGTCAACCAAATTCCGAAAGACCAGCCGATTATTTTTGCCCCAGATAAGAACTTAGGTCGCTATGTCATGGAGCAAACCGGACGGGAGTTAGTCCTGTGGGAGGGGAGTTGTATTGTCCATGAAACCTTTTCTGAGAAAAAGATCGTGGAACTCAAAATACAGCATCCTGAAGCGGAGTTTATTGCCCATCCAGAATGCGAAGCCCCTCTATTGCGTCATGCCAGTTACATTGGTTCCACAACAGGTTTATTAAAGTATAGCCAGCAAAGTTCAACGGAAGAATTTATCGTGGCTACTGAGCCAGGAATTATTCACCAAATGCAAAAGAGGGCACCCCATAAAAATTTCATCCCTGCTCCAGGTATGGATAGCAATTGTACCTGTAACGAATGCCCTCACATGCGGCTCAATACTTTGGAGAAGCTGTATCATGCCATGAAGCAGAAAACACCAGAAATTACTATGCCGGAAGACATCCGAGTAGCCGCCTTGCGACCAATTAAACGGATGTTGGAGTTATCAGTGTAGTCCTCTACTGCCCCTGAGCAGCTTGACCAAATTACTTGACAAAAGTATCAGTTATAAGTTATTAGTCGTAACTTATAAGCAATTTGTGTTGTTAAAACTAAGAACTGCTTAGGAATTAATCACAGATTAGTGACATATGTTCTATCGTGCAAGAGTTTAAATCATCCCCTGACGAGTCTTCCCCATCTGCCAACACTCCCTCCCAATTTGACATCATAGTGGTGGGCAGTGGTGCGGCTGGGCTATATGCAGCCCTTTGTCTACCCGCTCATTTTCAGGTAGGTGTGATCACCAAAGATACCCTAAAAAAGGGTTCAAGTAACTGGGCTCAGGGAGGAATCGCTGCTGCTATTGACCCATCTGATTCCCCAGAGCTTCACCTAGAGGATACCCAGCGAGCGGGTGTTGGTCTTTGCGATCGCGAGGCGGTAACGTTTCTGGTAGAAAATGCCTCTGCTGCCATTGACTCTCTAGTCAAGATGGGGGTAGCCTTTGACCGCAAAGGCAAAAACCTAGCCATGACCCTAGAAGCAGCTCACTCTCGTCCCCGCGTCCTCCATTCGGCAGACACCACAGGTCGAGCAATTGTCGATACGCTCACTGCCAAAGTGTTGGAGCGTCCCAATATTCAGGTGCTATCTCACGCAGTGGCTTTGAGTTTATGGCTCAATCCAGCAACTGGTCATTGTCAGGGGATTAGCCTCCTCTATCAAGGTCAGATATCTTGGCTAAAAGCCTCTGCGGTAATCCTAGCCACAGGTGGTGGCGGTCAAGTTTTTGCCCAGACAACGAACCCAGCCGTAAGTACAGGAGATGGAGTAGCACTAGCTTGGCGGGCTGGGGCAATTGTTAGAGATTTGGAGTTTTTCCAATTTCATCCCACGGCTTTAACCAAACTAGGGGCACCTCGCTTTTTGATTACAGAAGCTGTCCGGGGAGAGGGGGCACATTTAGTAGATTACAAAGGCGATCGCTTTGCTTTTAATTACCACCCTTCAGGGGAATTGGCTCCTAGAGATGTGGTAAGTCGGGCAATTTTTAGTCACTTAGAAAAAACCTCCCCCGATCCTAGCCACGGGAATGTTTATTTAGACTTGCAACCCATTGACCCAGAGCGAATTCGCTATCGTTTCCCCAATATTATTAACGTATGTCAACATTGGGGCATTGATATCTTAAAGCAGCCCATTCCCGTTGCACCTGCTGCCCATTACTGGATGGGAGGAGTTGCTTGCGATCTGACCAGTTGTACCTCGATTCCAGGGCTATATGCCATTGGCGAAACGGCTAGTACAGGGGTTCATGGTGCCAATCGCTTAGCGAGTAATTCCTTATTGGAATGCTTGGTTTTTGCCGCCCAATTAGCTGAAATTGAAACAGCTCCTAATCCAGTTCTGGCGGAATCCCTACCTTTGAGAAAAGAGAAAGGTGAGTGGGAAAGGGAAATCGAGAAGATAGCCTCAGTAAGGCAAAGTTTGCCCTACCTGATGTGGCAAAGTGCAGGAATTTGTCGCTCCCAGGAAATGTTAGAGTCAGCCCTTGCTCAAGTTAATTCCTGGCGCTCTGAATTGGCTGGTTTTCAGGTGAGTCAATACTTGCTGGATTTACTGCCCAACCAAACAGTTAAATTTGAGTCATCATTAGCCGAGCAGCAATTGCGAACGGCTGCAGAAACCTTCAATCTCCTGGATATTGCCTATTTAATTCTCAAAAGTGCAGCATTACGCACAGAAAGTCGGGGCGGACATTACCGCAGGGATTATTACCAAACCTCACCCAGTTGGCAAGTTCACACCTTAGTACAGGGGGAGCGTTGGTGGAAATCTCCACAACTTTCTCTAATGTTAGAATCCAATCAGATAGCGGTATAAATACCACTTCTTCAAAAGCAGTGACAACAGTGCAAACCTATCCCTCTATTCATCCTTAACCCTATACTATTATTGGCGAGCGCCCTACAGGTTTTATGTGCAGCTCGCTTTCATTTTTTATTGGTAATTTAATTATTGGTAATTTAAGGTGAATACTATTAACATTCCCCCCACCTTCAAAGTTACAGAAGAACAATTCCAAATACTCGCTACTGCTAACCGAGAAAAGCGCCTAGAACGTACTGCTAATGGAGAATTAATTGTTATGCCCCCTACTGGAGGCAATACCGGAAAACGCAACGCACAGTTATCTGCACAATTTGTTATTTGGAACAATCAAACCAAACTCGGAGTTGTTTTTGACTCTTCTTGTGCTTTTCGTCTTCCTAATGGTGCCGAGCGCTCTCCTGATGTCAGTTGGGTAAAAATAGAACGCTGGAATCAACTCACACCAGAACAACAAGACACTTTCCCACCCCTTTGTCCTGATTTTGTCCTTGAGTTACGCTCCCGTACGGATACTATGGAAAGCTTAAGACAAAAAATGCAGGAATATTTAGACAATGGCATAAGCTTAGGCTGGTTAATCGATCCCAAAAATAAAATCGTAGAAATTTATAAACCTCAACAAGAGGTTAAGGTGTTGAACTCTCCTAAGACTCTATCTGCAGAAGAAGTATTACCTGGATTTAGTTTAAATTTTGAAACAGTTTGGTAGTTAGTATTAAGTCATCGAATTGATGGCTCAAGGGAATAGGGAATAGGTAACAGGGAATAGGGAACAGGCAACAGGCAACAGTAAGAAAGAACTCGGAGGATTTTTTGGTGTTATAAAAAATCCGCAATGTATGATATCTTTTTAAATGCTATACTTTAGCTACTACTAATTATACCTTAGCAGCAATTGAAGCCGCCTTACCCATTGACCCTCAGCCCGATACTATTAGCGATCGCACTGTAATATGAAGGTGGATGAGGTCTTTAAGGAGATATGCCAGCTAAAGACATTTACCACGACTGTGTCAAAAATGCTCTCATTCATTTTGGTGAGCTGTTGATAAAAAACAATCGAGTTCGTCTTTTGGTTTTTGATTCTGAAGCGGAGGATATTATTAAATGGACTCTTTAGAGCGAGACCGGCAGATTATTCAAAAAATAATCTCTGACTACGCACAAATTCCTTATTCTTACGGAGAAATTGAACGAAATAGCGTGTTTGATTCTAATCGCGATCGCTACCTATTAATGATAGTTGGTTGGGAGGGAGTGCGTCAAGTTCATGGCTGTATCATTCATGTGGAAATTATCGAGGGCAAAATCTGGATTCATCGGGATGGGACAGAGGATGGCATCGCTCGGGAACTCCTAGAAGCAGGCATTCCCAAAGAGCGTATTGTGTTAGGTTTCAAATCACCCGGAGTCAGGAAGCACACAGGGTTTGCAGTTGCCTAAAGTCACCCTGTAATAAGTAATAAGTCAAGAAGAGGCTTTATCTAATTGATATAATTTAGAGTGATCGCTAATTACCACAACCTTAAAGTAGAGGTCAACAATGGCAGCCAGAGATACCTTCCATGAAGCCGTAAAGTCAGCTTTACAGAAGGACGGCTGGTGTATTACTCACGATCCTCTCTACATCAATTTTGCTGAAGTTGAAATTTACATCGATTTGGGTGCCGAAAGACTGATTGCAGCCGAAAAAGATGAAGAAAAAATAGCTGTTGAAATTAAAACCTTTCTCAAACCTTCGGCAATTTCTGAATTCCATACGGTTTTGGGACAATTCCTTAATTATCGCTTTGCCCTTAAAGCAGAAGATCCAGATAGATTATTGTATTTAGCTATTCCTCTTGAAATTCACGAGACCTTCTTTGCCCGTCGTTTCGTTCAACTTATTACCCAAGAGTATCAACTGAAATTGATTGTATTCGAGCCAACTAAGGAGGAAATTGTTCAATGGCAAAACTAGAGCAATATCGGCAACTCGTCAAAGAGATTCTAACCGAATACAGCAGCCACAAACCCGCTTATGGTGAAGTAGAAGTGGAATTAATCTTTGATACCGAAAGAGACCGCTACCAGCTTGTCCATGCCGGATGGAGTAATCGTCGCCGTATTTATGGTTCCACCATCCACATTGACCTTAAAGATAATAAGATTTGGA
This sequence comes from Moorena sp., assembly GCF_982860115.1. Taxonomy (NCBI): domain Bacteria; kingdom Bacillati; phylum Cyanobacteriota; class Cyanophyceae; order Coleofasciculales; family Coleofasciculaceae; genus Moorena; species Moorena sp. Next base: position 4,086 of record NZ_CEYLVT010000035.1, on the reverse strand, counting down.
TTCAAAATGATGGTACAGAAGTTGGGATTGCCAACGTCTTAGTTGAACGCGGTGTCCCTCACCAAGATATTGTGCTGGCTTATCATGCCCCTTACCTCAGGAAATTTACTGACTTCGCAGTGGGCTAATAAATAATAACTTAGGTTTTTACATTGTCGATACCAAGAATAACCAGGAGGTTTTGATGGTAACTTCTTTAACTACTCCCGATGCCACCTTAGCAGCAATTGAAGCGGCCTTACCCATTGACCCTCAGCCCTATACTATTGGCGATCGCCCCACCGGTTTGATCCTTGTGGATCTGGTCAATGGCTTTTGCACTGTTGGCTATGGTCCTTTGGCTCCAACAGAACCAAATCAGCAAATAACGACCATGGTATCAGAAAGCGATCGCATAGCCAAAGCTTTCACAGCTAGAGGTTGGCCAGTCTTAGCTTTTCTAGATACCCACGAACCAGGGAAACCAGAACCTCCCTATCCTCCTCATTGTGAAAAAGGGTCTGGGGAAGAAAAACTGGTTACTGAACTGGAATGGCTAGAAACTCATCCCCACGCCACCTTAATTCAAAAAGACTGCATCAATGGTTTTATCGGTTCCATTGATGTAGATACTGGCAACAATACTTTAATTAGCTGGATAAACCAGCACAAGCTAGAAGCCTTAGTAGTTGTTGGCATCTGCACCGATATTTGTGTAATGGACTTCGTGGTTACTATGCTATCAGCACGCAATCATGATATGGTACCAACGTTAAAAGATATTGCCGTCTATACCGAAGGTTGTTCAACCTTTGACCTCTCGGCAGAAATGGCAGCCCAGCAGGGTTTGCCAAAAACAGCCATTCATCCCCAGGAAATTTCTCATCACGTTGGTTTATACACCATGGCAGCCCGTGGAGCGATCCTTGCTTCTCAAATTTTGATGTGACCAATCCCAAGTTTAAAACCAAGTAAAATTTACCTTTTTTTAACAGCATTAATGTCTTTTTATCTTCTTCCTTTTAGCTTCTCTGTTGCCCCGTCAGTTTAAGTATAAATCACCATGCCTTCACCATTCCCTGGAATGAATCCCTATTTAGAAGATTCAGCCTATTGGTCAAGCGTACATCATTGGCTAATTACGGAAATTGCTCGCTTATTAAACCAACAGTTAGCCCCTAAATATGTAGTTGCGGTAGAAGTGCGAATCTACGAAACTAGTGGAGAAAAGTCCACGCTTATTGGTATTCCTGATAATGTCATTGCTAAAAGCTCTGAAAATACTATCAGGTATCCCGAGTCTAATGTAGCTGTTGCAGTTCCTTCTACCGAACCTTTAACGATAGAACTTGCTCTGACAGAAACTATTAAGCAAGGATATCTAGAAGTTAGGAGAGTTGGTACCGGAAAAGTGGTTACGGCTATTGAAATTATTTCTCCTATCAATAAAAATGTAGGAGAAGGTCGGAAAAAATATGAAAACAAACGTCAGCTTATTTTAAGTAGCCAAACAAATTTTGTAGAAATAGATTTACTACGTCAAGGTAATTCACTGATTAACTTAAATCAGAATATCGAGCGTGACTATCACATTTTAGTTAGTCCTAGTCATCAACGGCCTCAAGCCTATCTATATGCTTTTAACCTTCAAGATGTGATTCCTGTTTTTCCTTTACCTTTATGTCCAGAAGATCCAGAAATGCTTCTAGATTTACAAATGATTTTACATCAAGTTTATGACCAAGGGCGCTATGATTTAATGATTGACTACAAACAAAAAATTATTCCTGCTTTATCAAAAGCTGATGCAATTTGGGTATAATTAAAAAAAAAAAAACAAGGATTAAATTAAATTATTTATTGTAAAAATTGACATCATAACTCGTTAAAATAAAAAAAATAACCAGATTTTTTGGTAAGAGTTATGGCAATACTACCTCCCCCAATAGTGTTAGACCCTCTACTCCATAAATGGCTCAAAGAAGATATTGGTAGAGGCGATCGCACCACCCAAGGTTTGTTCACTCAAGACGCTAGTTCTGGAAATGGACAATGGATCGCTAAGGAAGCAGGTGTAATCGCGGGATTGCCAATAGCAGCGCGGGTGTTCTATTTATTAAATGAAAACGTCAGCTTTATCCCCCTAGTAGCAGAAGGAGAAAGTTGTCAGCCAAGGCAGGCTATCGCTCGTTTTCACGGACCATTTGATGCTTTGTTGATGGGAGAGAGGGTAGCCTTAAATCTAAGTATGAGTCTGAGTGGCATTGCTACTCTAACCCGTCAGTATGCCGAAAAAATTGCTGATTTGCCTGCTCAGTTGGTGGATACTCGCAAAACTACTCCAGGCTTAAGACTATTGCAAAAATATGCAACTCAAGTGGGAGGAGCCATTAACCATCGCATGGGCTTAGATGATGCGGTGATGATTAAGGATAATCATATTCAAGCAGCTGGGGGAATTGGGGAAGCGATCGCTCGAATTCGTAAGACTATTCCCTATCCTATGACCATAGAAGTGGAGACAACAACTCTCGCGGAAGTAGAAGAGGCGATCGCCCACAATGCCGATATTATCATGTTGGATAATATGCCAGTTGAGCAGATGGAGGTAGCAGTTAAGCTAATTCGCGTACGCAACAACAACATTAAAATTGAGGCATCAGGTAATGTTACCTTAAAGACGATTCGTGCAGTGGCCGAAACAGGAGTAGATTACATCTCCAGTAGTGCTCCCATTACTCGCTCTAGTTGGTTGGATTTGAGTATGAGATTGGGGAGTTGAGATCAGTTGAGATCAACAGTAGTACAACCGCACCTACCAATTTACCGAATCCTTACAAATCCGATCTGACCAATTAACTCCTGACCTTGAGCCGACAGTAACAAATTCTTATAAGCAATCCCCACTTCCTCCTCCAATTGCCCATTCTTCTTCACCACCACAAACAGATTGCGAGTAATCGGATACTCACCACTGCGAAAGGCTTCGATATTCAAAAGATTCCGTTGAGCAGGACATTGAGAACTTGGCACCAAAGGCTTTTGGTAAGGAGTCACCCACTGGTTCGGGTTACGACCCACTGGCAAGGGTTTCACAGTACACTGAGGTACCACTTCCGGTGCAGAGGCAAAATATATCCCACCTGGATCATTAGCTAATTTACGAAGCGCTACAGTAGTGGTATTGACAAACTGAACATTATTACCAAACCGCTCACCATTCATAATATCCTTCATCAACAGTTCCACAGTACCACCAGAGTCAGCAGGACGAGAATAAGGGGTGATATTGAGATTTGGACCACCCACTTGACTCCAGTTAGTCACCTGACCGGTGTAGATAGATTTGAGTTGCGCTAAAGTAAGACCAGAAATAGTTAGTGCCGGATTCACGGCCACCACCAACCCATCAATAGCAACGGCAATCTGTTGCAACTCGAAACCCCGCTGTTTCGCTTGTGAGTACTCTTGCTGAAGCAGAGGTCGAGAGGATTGGGTAAAGCTTAATTTCCCATCTAATAACATCTGAATACCCTCGCTAGAGCTGGGAGGTCTACCGATGGGATCAACATAACGTAAACGAAACCCTGGTCGTGCCGTTTGCAAAGCTACATCTACTGACTGTCGAATTGGTGCCCAAGAAGTACTTCCACCATAATTAAATAAACCCGTAGGCACATTTGCTACTTGGGCAAAGGTTTGAGTAGTCTCTGATGCTGCTGGAATAGCCCAATGAGCTGGTGACTGGCTCTGAGCTTGCTGTTGGGTGTTGTTTGGGGATTTCTTAAATACCTGGTTAATCTCCAAGTCGGATTTTACAGTAAACCACCAAAAACCACCGCCTATTACACCAGTCGTGATTAAGATGGTTAAGACTAGAGTTGCGGTTTCGTTCTGGTTTGACATATAGTATCTAGTTTAAATGTAAACATAGAATTGATGGCAACAGGCAATAGGAAACAGGCAATAGGCAACAGAAGTGTTTGGAATTTGTAGCCAATACTTATAGCAAATAGTTAACTATTTCATATAATACCAATTTTAAAAAATATTGCTACATATTAATACTCTCCCTATCTCCCTATCTCCCTATCCCCCCATCTCCCC
>NZ_CEYLVT010000034.1:42184-45821 GCF_982860115.1 Moorena sp. | reverse complement strand
GGCGCTGGTGATGGCGCTGGTGATGGGGATGGCGCTGGCGATGGCGCTGGTGATAGTGATGTTGATGGTGATGAGAATGCCGATGCCAATAGCGATGATAATGCCGAGATCGAAGGCGCTGGCGATGATAAAGGCGATAGGAATGGCGCTGGCGATGGTGCTGGCGAAGGCGATGGCGATGGCGATTACTGAACCGATACCTTGACGCAGAATAACACTATATACTATAATTAGAGTAACCAAACCTATGCAACCGGAGACTTGGTCGTTAAGGAGACTTTGGTCGTTAGAGTCAAAGATTAACGCTACTACCTCCCCACCAAGTAATGAGGCAATTCCTGATAGTCCTGACACTATCCAGGAAACTAACAAAAGAACAGTTACCCACCGTTTTTGTAATCCAGCCTTGGCATCACAGAAGTTAGTTCCGGTTAGAATAGCACTATTAAAGTTTGCTCCCCTAATATCAGCTTCACTAAGATCTGCCCCTGAAAGGTCTTGCCCCTGGAAAGATTGACCTCTGAGATTTACTCTGCGGAAATCTCTTTCTCCATTCTTATATCTGGTTAGAACTTCATTAGCTTCCATTAGTGATAGTCATATAGTGAGCGGTCAGTTATCAGCTGTCAGCATTCAGCATCCAGCTTATGTGCTACGCACACGCTACGCGAACAGCTTTTGAATAAAACAAGCTGACCACTGACCTTAAGTATTAACAATTAGATTATTTTTGCTGATTAATTAATTTAGATGTATTTACCCTGACTTAGGGATTAGACACCCTGACTAAAACCGAAGGAAAATAGTTTCGGTTAGAAATTGGCTTCAGTATATTCACTGATTATTATATCATATTTTATGATTGCAGCAAATTAAGAAACGGAATAAGTATAGCGCTATAACCAGCTATCAGCTATCAGCTATCAGTTTACGGCTGACGGCTGACGGCTGATTGCTGACGGCTGATAGCTTACCTTAGCTCTGTCTAGCCAAGTCAAGTTTACTAGTATTTTCCAAACTAGCACCAGTAAGATTAGCCTGTCTTAAATCTGTACTGTTGAGGGTAGCTCCGGTAAAGTCAGCATCGGTTAGGTCAGCATTGTAAAAGCTAGTACCCCCTGTAGCCGCAAATGCGATCGCATTCTTCCGAATCCAGGCATGTTTAGGGTTTTCGTTGAGAGCATCCCAGCCGAGGTAAGAACCAAGTAAGGCCAACAGGAAGGCTAAGGTTCCAGCTATGGCAGAGGCCACCTCCAAGCCCAAGGGTCCTGTTTTGGCAAAGGGCAAGGGTAACTGCTCTACGGCCAAGACTCCTGCTACAGCTGCACCTACTGCTACTAACAACCCTAAGACTCCTACTAAGACACCATCTAAGACTCCCGCTCCGGCTCCAGTTGTCGCTACGGCTAGGGCTATAACCAAGGGTAAGCCTAAGGCAAAGGCTAGAGCGAAGGGAAAGGCTAAGGCAAAGGCTCCTGCTAAAGCGACAGCTATGGCGAAGGCGAAGACAAAGGCTACCACTAAGGCTTGGACTGTCTCAATACCTTGATTCAGGATAACAACAAATAAAACAATTATTGCCACCAACCCGATCCAGGCAAAGATTAGGTTTGATCCCTTGACATAGTTAACAATAAATCCTGTATAACATCCACCATAAAAGGATGTAATTCCTGATAGTATTAACGCTATGGATGAAACCAATAGAATAACAATTGACCAGGATCTTTGTAATCCCGCCTTAGCCTTACAGAACTTAGTTCCCCTTAGCATTGCATTCTTAAAGTTAGCTCCTCTAAGATCAGCTTCACTAAAATCTGCCCCAGAAAGGTTTCTCCCTTGGAATGACTGACCCCTGAGATTTACCTTTCGGAAATCCCTTTCTCCTTGGGCATATCTCGCTAGAATTGTTTGAGATTTCATTAGCATTTATAGCAGTTATTAATGTGACTTAGAAATTTTTGGGTTTTAGGGAGTAGGGAATAGAAGGGAAGAGGGAACAGGGAACAGGGAACAGGGAACAAATCCTGTGTACCTGATTAGGCTATAAACCGCTATATTTGAAACGCCTACTTGATCACAGATACATAGTCTAAGTAGTGATAGTTATAGTAGTGATGCTTATCGGATTTTTGCTTATTAATTAAGATGGGTTTGCTATGCCTTTGCGATTAGAATCCCTAAGGAAAACCGAAGCAGAGCAGTTTCCATTAGAAACCGGTTCGCTATAGCTGATTAAGATTGTGTTACCAAAGACTACCGAGAATATATCACAAATCCTGACAAAAAAAACTTAAGAAAATACAAAATTATAGCCCTGTTCCCGATTCCCGATTCCCTACTCCCTACTCCCTACTCCCTACTCCCTTCTTCCTAACCATTTTTTTTACAAAATTTAAAAAATATGTTATAATATAATGTTTTTTATGATATACTGAAAACGTGGAGAATAAATTCCACGGAAGAGCCAGCCCGGAGATCTTGTCGGGGCTCGGGCTGGCTCTTGATCCCCATTTACAGGAGACAACTTATATTATGTCTTACAGTCAACTATACCCATGGGTAATGATTCGGCTATTGCCCCACATGCCACCACTAGTTTTCGCTCGGTTTGACAACCTTTCCGATGCCAAGAGGCATTCCCAGGCTATGAAGCAGTTGATGCCTGATGCAAAATTTTTGATTTTTCTTGATATAGGTCTGCCAATAGAGCAAGAGGAATCTGAATCTTAGGGGTTTGTGCTCAGGGGAATGGGGAGATAGGGAGATAGGGAGATGGGGAGATAGGGAGATAGGGAGATAGGGAGATAGGGAGATGAGGTAAACCTTTAATATTAGGTTCAGATAATCAGTTATCAAAAAACCTAGCTTCCTTCTGGTAGGTAATCTGTCTCCTCATTCCCGATTCCCGATTCCCGTTCCCCTCCTGGGAGGGGAACGGGGTGGGTTCCGATTCCCTGTTCCCTATTCCGGACAACTGCCGCTAAGTCTACTATAAAAATGAATTAGTGGTCAGCAGTTACTTGGTAATGAAAATACCACCAACAAATAACTACTAACCACTAACTTAAAGTTTCAATTCCTTTAGTAATCTAGGAATTCTAAATAGGTTGTGAGTAAGAATTTAGCTGTCAGCCGTCAGTGGTCAGCAGTCAGCCTTTAGCTGATAGCTGATAGCTGATCACTGATAACTGATAGCTGATAGCTGATAGCTGATCACTGATGGCTTACGATTGAGTTTCACAAATCGTTTGGAAACCCGATTGTATCAATCTACTGCCAACCATTGTCAGCTTGATTCAACACATAATCAGCAAGCCCTGCAATCTGATCCGCTTTTAGACGACCTTTGAAGGCTGGCATGGGGGGCTTACCATTGGTGATCTGGTAAACGATCTTGTCCTTAGAGTACATGCCATACTTCTCAAGGGCATCCTTTTTCAGAGTTTTTTGGGGATTGAGTAAATTCTTTCCACCCGCATGACAACTGGCACAGTTACTTGCGAAGAGTTGTCCTGATTTCTTTAGGGCTTCTTCATCTATGGCTACAGCTACTTCGACAGGTTCAGCAGGAGCTGTTTCTTCCTCTGCTACTTCTTCTGGCTCAGCAGCAGTCTCAGGTGCTACAGCTACTTCT